>DZBS01000001.1:110139-118751 GCA_022729995.1 Draconibacterium orientale
AAACAATGGAAAAATGTTGTTCCGGATTATTGCAGTTCTTGCGATTTGTTTTCAAAATGTTCTGCAGGTTGCAGAGCGGCAACAGAGCAGATGAATTTGCCGTTAAATTTTCCCGACCCTATTGTAATTAAAGAGTTTATGGTTTGAAAATTCCGGAATGAATTCCTGCTTCACCTGTAAACGATGATGGAAAAAATGCACTTATCACTACAATTATTGCAAAAATTACTATTAAAACTCCTGTAATTTTATTTATCCAAAACAAATTTCTTAGTCTGATTTTTTTCTTAAAAAGGCTTACAATACTAATTAATGTCATCCACCAAAGTAAAGCTCCTGCGAAAACTGATGCTAAAATCATAGAAATTTCCACAGGTTCGGTGGATTTATCAATCATGCTGAAACTTGAAAAAATTACGCCAAAAGCAAGTATTGTAATCGGATTTGAAATTGTTACCAAAAAACTTGTAATAAAATCAGTCAGGTATCTTTTACCTTTTGTTCGTTGTTCTCTAATTTGTTTTATGGGATTTGAAAGATAAATTTTTATTCCTACAAAAATTAGAAATAAACCGCCAACAATTCTAATAATACTTTGTTGGGCAATTAAAAAATCGGAAATAAATGTTATTCCAAAACCTGCAATTACTGCATAAATAATATCTGCAAAAGATGCTCCGGTTCCGGAAATTATGCCTGAAATATAACCTTTATTTAGCGTTCGTTGAATGCACAGAACACCAATCGGTCCGAGTGGAACAGAAACTGATAATCCGACAAGAATTCCTTTAAATATTATATCTATGCTCAAAATATATATTTTCTTTTTTAAAAGATTTATTTATAATACTGTATTAAATCTTTCCAATATTGTTTCATCTTCAAATTCTTTCGACAAAGCTTTTAATGTACTTACAGGTACATCAAATATATCTAAAAGCATTAGTCCGTCAACGCAATAATTGAATTTCGGGTCTACATTAAAACCCAAAAGTTTTGCGTTTAATTTTATATATTTCTTAAATAAAACAGGTGTGCTGTAATTTGGTTCAATATCTTGAATGAATTTATCAAGTTTTGCAACATCGCCGGTTGTATTTTTTATGAAAACTGCATTGTCAAAATCCGGATAATTTTTTAATTTGAACTTTTTTCTCGGAACAATATATTTTGCCAATTCATGGTTTATATAATTCGATTTAAAGAAATCTACAATTAATCCTTGCGAAAATTTTGAAAAATCGTTGCTAATACTTGCCGGACCTAATAAATATCTGTATTGTTCATTTTTCAAAAGAAAATATAATATTCCTTTCCAAAGCAAAAAAAGCGATAAAGGTTTTCGTTGATATTCTTTAATAATGAACGAACGACCAAGTTCAAGAGTTTTTTCCATTATGGGTTCAAACTCTTTTTTCATTTTAAATAATGTTTGAATGTAAAAACCTTTTATACCGAATTTACTCATTATTTCATCGCCTTTTCCTACTCTGTATGCTCCCGCAATTTTTTTCTCGTTGTTATCCCAAATTATAAGTTGATAGAAATATAAATCAAATTCGTCGAGGTCTAAACTTTTGTTTGTTCCTTCGCCAACTTCTCTAAATGTTATTTCCCTTAGTCGACCAATTTCATTTAAAATATTGGGTGTTACTAATGAAGGACCGCACATTACCGTAAATTCGCTGCTGTTGAAAAGAAAATATTTTTCTCTTAACATTTCAATTTCGGGAAGAATTTTATCTAAAGAAACCGGATCTATAATTTTTTCTATTTTCTTTATTCGCGGAATAAATTTTGGACTGAAAAATTTCTTTATTTCAAGCGGAGTTCCTAAAGAATATGTTTTTGCTCTAAGGAAACGTCCATACATTTCTAAATCTTTAAATTCATTTTGTTCGGAAACCGGAATCGGTTTTCCGATTCTAATTTTTATTGTTTTGTTTTTTTTGTTGAAAAATTCTTTCGATATTCTTGCAGCTTGCAAAAGCGGATGAATACTTCCCAAAACATGGTAAATAAGGCTGTTGTTGCCTTGAATATAAATAGGCAAAACCGGAACTTGACTGTTTTTTATAAATTTCAATATTGGAGATTTCCATTTTGAATCTGTAATGTAATTTACCGATTTCATTTTTGAAACCACAACTGCAGGAAAAATTCCTATTGGTTTTCCTGCTTCCAAATGATTTTTTGCATTTTTTAATCCGGAATAATTTATTCTTTTCGGATTATTTGTTTCGTTTTCATTCATTGGAAGCGAAAAACTGTTTAGAGGCTCAATTTTATGTAACAAAAAATTTGTTATCAGTTTAAAATCTGTTCTATATTCCGAAAGTATTTTTATTAGCAAAAGTGAATCAATACCGCCAAATGGTTGGTTTGATACTGCAATAAAAACACCGTCTTTCGGAATTCTTTTTAAACTTTCTTCGTCAATTTCATAATTGATATTTAACGATTTTAATATAGAATCAATAAATTCCGGACCGTTTTTATCCGTATTTTCCGAATATACTTTATTTAATTTGTTAAATCTTTTCAATTGGAGTATAAGTTTAGCAATTACATCATTGTCAACGTTATTCGATAAATTTGGGCTTATAAAATCTTGTGCAGTAATTTGTTTAGATTTATCTTTCATGTGTTTATTTTATTAATTTTTCAAGCTTACATTTGAACATCCTGAATAAGCATTCTTTTGTGTGTCGAAATATTTACATAGATGTTTCATAAATATTCACATTAATTTTGTTAGTGATGTATGTCTGCAAATTTATTATTTTTTTTTATAAATTTATTTTTCTTTATATATGAATTTGTTTTTAAATTCCTTTTTTGATTGTTAATACAATTTTTATTCCGAATAAAATTTCAACATATCTGTTACTGCTTTTTTGCAAACCGGACAGAAATCGTCGGTTGAGTTTGATCTCATTTTACAGTTATGAGTTGGTCTGTAAATTCCTTTTTTTACGTATCCTGCACCTTCAAAAGCCCCAATTTTATTTTCAAATTCTTTTGTGTCGGCTGTTGGAATCGGAGTTTTTTTATCAACTAAATTTTTCCATTTAGAATCAAAATCAACAAGATTTGTAATGTTAACTTGCCAAGGTTCAACGCTCATATCGTAAAGTTGGTCGGCTGTTTCATAACCGTATTCATATTCGTCGGCAAGTGCTGCAAATGCGTGTCCGAATTCGTGTGTGAAAACTCTTCCGGATTCCTCATGATCGGCAGAGCATAAATTATAATAATTATAAATTCCGCCGCCACCGTATTTTGCAGTATTTACAAGAATATATATTTGGTCGTATGGAACGTAAGCTGCTAAATCTTTAACTTTTTTCAGGTCTTGGGTTGTTAAATATCTTTCGCTGTCGAATGTATAAAAATGCGAATTTAATATTGTGTTTTTCCAAATTCCTTGTCCGGGAATATCGGTGCCCGATTCTTCAGAAATAGCGTCAACAGCCCAAAAATTTACTTTATCTCTGTTTTCGGAAAATGGTTTAACTGCAAAAAAATATTCCATAAATCGTTTGCTGTCGTTATGGAATTTATCCATTTCGTCTTTTGTGTATCCGTCGGGAATTATTACAATATCCAATTTTTCGTGATGATTTCCCGAATATTGAAGTTTTACTGTTTTGAATTCAGAATGTTTGTCTTTTACGATAAAATAATTTTTTGGGTCGAAATTTATTTTGAAAATCTGCATAAATTGGCTTTGCGGATTTCTTTGGCTTATTACAATTTTTGATTCATTTTTTGGAAAAGGCATTGTAACAGATTCATACCAGCTTCTGTCCAAATATTTTGCTTCTTCGGTGAAAACCCATTCAATATATATTGAAGAAAATCCTCTCGAGTATAATAATATATTTGTTTCTACATCAAATAGTTCTACTTTATAATCGCCAAAATTAAATTTGTCGATAAGATTTTTTGTTGAACCGCCCCAAAAAGGTTCTTCTTTAAATTGTTCAAAATAAACGTTTGTTGCTTCCGAATTTCCGGCAATTATATAGTCGAGCCGTAAAGATTTATCCAAAAAATGCTCTTCAAAATTATTTTGAGCAAATATTAAATTGAAAAGCAAAAGAGCCGAAATTGTGAGAAATACTTTCATTACCAATTTTTTTTATTTGTTAAAAATAGTTTGATTTCCGATATTAAAAATTAATTTATCAAATTGAATCCGGTAAATTCTTGAAGTGCTTTCGGGATTTTTATTCCGTCTTTTGTTTGGTTGTTTTCCAATAATGCAGCCACAATTCTTGGCAATGCAAGTGCACTTCCGTTAAGAGTATGAGCAAGTTGTGTTTTTTTATCTTCTTTTGTTTTATATCTTAGTTTTAGCCTGTTTGCCTGAAATGTTTCAAAATTTGAAACAGAACTTACTTCCAACCATTTTTCTTGTGCCGCAGAATAAACTTCAAAATCATAAGTCATTGCAGATGTGAATCCTAAATCGCCGCCGCAAAGTCTTACAATTCTGTATGGAAGTTCGAGTTTTACGATTAACGATTCAACATATTTAACCATTTCTTCCAATGTTTGGTATGATTTTTCAGGATGTTGAATTTGCACAACTTCCACTTTGTCAAACTGATGCAAACGGTTTAAACCTCTAACTTCTTTTCCATAAGATCCTGCTTCTCTTCTAAAACACGCAGAATATGCGGTAAGCTTAATCGGGAAATCTTCTTCTGAAAGAATTACGTCTCGATAAATATTTGTAACCGGAACTTCTGCAGTAGGAATCATATATAAATTATCTTCGGGCATTTTATACATTTGACCTTCTTTGTCGGGTAATTGACCTGTTCCAAAACCGGAATCTTCATTAATCATCAATGGCGGCATTATTTCCGTGTAGCCTTGTTTTTCGGCTTCTTTCAAGAAAAAATTTATTAATGCTCTTTGTAATTTTGCTCCTTTTCCTTTATAAACCGGAAAACCTGCACCGGTAATTTTATTTCCGAGTTCAAAATCTATAATATCATATTTTTTCGCCAAATCCCAATGTGGAAGCTTATTTTCGCCCAATTCGGGTTTTGTTCCGCCTGCTCTGATTTCAAAATTATCTTGGTCGGATTTTCCGGACGGAACTAATTTATTTGGTATATTCGGAATTTCCGACAAAAGTTTAGTAAGTTCGGATTTCACTGTTTTTAAACTTTCATTAAGTTCACTTGTTAAGTCTTTTAGTTCTATAGCTCTTGCTTTAGCTTCATTAGCTTCTTGAGCTTTTCCTTCTTTGAAAAGTTGACCTACTTTTTGAGCTATTGAGTTTGATTCGGCTAATAAATTATCCAATTCCGATTGAACTTTTTTTCGGTCTTCATCTGTTTCAATTACTTTTTGAATAATATCGGAAAAATCTTTATTCCTAATTTTCAGGCTTTCAATTACAGCCTCTTTGTTTGAATTTATTTGTTGAAGAGTAAGCATTATTTTAGATTTTCAAATTTTTTAAAACGTAAATATATTAATTGTTTTTTAATAAAATGAAAAATCCGCTGCTTCGATAAAAAAATTCGATACAGCGGATTTAAAATGTTATTTTATTAAGGCAAACCTATGCTTCAATAGTATCAATATTAACAAACGATCTGTCTCCTGAAGTTTTGTGGAATCTCACATGACCTTCGGCTAAAGCAAATAATGTGTGGTCTTTTCCCATTCCTACATTTTTACCTGCAAAGTGTGTTGTTCCTCTTTGTCTTACTAATATATTTCCTGCTTTTGCAAATTGTCCCCCGAATAATTTTACTCCTAATCTTTTGCTTTCCGATTCTCGCCCGTTTCTCGAGCTACCAGCTGCTTTCTTATGTGCCATTTTTGTAGAATTTTTATATTTTTATATATTCTATTGTCTTTTTATTATAAAGAAATTTCTTCTATTTGAATTTGAGAAAAATCTTGTCGGTGACCGTTTAATTTTTGGTAACCTTTTCTTCTTTTTTTCTTGAAGACTTTTACTTTATCTCCTCTTACGTGTGCAAGTACTTTTGCTGTGATTTTTGCTCCGGATACAGTCGGACTACCTACTTTTACTTCTTTTTCTGTTGAAGTCAGTAATACTTTATCAAACTCTACTTGTTCGCCTTCGTTTAAAGGAAGTCTGTGAACAAATAGTTTTTGATCTTTTTCAACTTTAAATTGTTGACCTTCGATTTCTACTATTGCGTACATTTTATTGTTTTTTAGTTGTTTGAGAGGCGTTCATTTTTATAATGACTCTTTGTGGCCTCTTAAATCTGATTTATTTAAGGTTTGCAAAATTAGGAATTTTTTATTTAAAACAAAACCATTTATCATTTTTTTTATTCTTGATTTTCATTATCGGTTTCATTGAATAGTTTTTCCTGATTTTTTTCTTCTTTTTTTGTCTCAATTATATTGAATAAATCAAAATAAAGTTGTTTTTTTTCTTCCGAAATTTTATCTTTTGAATTTTCTAATTTACTAATCATTATATCAAACATTTCATCAGAAATTCCGGGATAATCTGTGTTTTCTATTATTGTAAAGGCTTCAAATGCTGTGTATAATTCTTCGGAAATAAATTTTTCTACAAAAATATCGAGATATTCTCCGTAATCTAAACCCGACATCCAAATTGTTGTGGCAATTTTTTTAAAATATGAATTATATTTAGGATTTTTAATTGCTTCAATAATTGTTTTCGGGCTTTTTATGTCCTTCAAAATACTTAAAATTTCAAATATTTTATTTTGAACATTTTCACTTTTAGAAGAAATCATTAACTCAAGAATAGCTTTTAGCATTAGTTGGTCGCCGTCGTTTTTAACTTTCTCCAAGGATTCCAATACTATATTTTCTTCGGGAGAAAACAAATTTTCCATTATTTTTTGTTTTACCGTTTTTTCCATTATTCTTTTTGTTTATTTTGAACTGTAAATCCTAATTTTTCAGCTTCTTTTACCATAAAATTATATGCTTCTTCATAATTATTACCGATAATTCCTTCCAAAATTGCTTCTTTTATTGCTTCTTTAATAATTCCAACGTTTTTTGAAGGAGGCATATTAAATGTTTCAATTATAATTTCGCCTGTAATTGGTGGTTGCCAATTTCTTAGTTTGTCTTTTTCTTCAACTTCAATAAGTTTTTCTCTAACAAGTTGATAATTTGAAATGTATTTTTGAATTTTATCTTCGTTTTTTGAAGTAATATCGGCTTCACTCAAAATCATTAAATCATTAATATCGTCGCCGGCTTCAAACAAAAGTCTTCTAACAGCCGAATCTGTAACAACATCTTGGACAAGTGCAATTGGTCTTAAATGAAGTTTAACAAGTTTTGCTACATAATTCATTTTTTCATTTTGAGGCAATCTCATTTTTTTGAAAATTTCGGGAACCATTTTGGCTCCCAGAAATTCATGATTATGAAATGTCCAACCTTCTTTTCCGAAATGTTTTGTTTTTGGCTTTGCAATGTCATGAAGAACCGCAGCCCATCTTAACCATAAATTGTCGGTTTTTTCCGCAATATTGTCGAGAACTTGAATTGTGTGGTAAAAATTATCTTTATGTCCTTGTCCTTTAATTGTTTCAACACCTTTAAGAGCATACATTTCGGGGAAAATGATTTCGAGCAAACCCGTTTCTTCTAATAGTTTGAAGCCTTTTGATGGTTTGTCGGAATGAATTATTTTGTTTAATTCTTCGGTAATTCGTTCTTTTGAAATTATATTTATTCGCTCTTTATTTTTATGTATTGCAATAAATGTGTCGGCATTAATTTCAAAATTTAATTTTGTGGCAAATCTAACTGCACGAAGCATTCTTAAAGGGTCGTCCGAAAAAGTTATTTCAGGTTCAAGCGGAGTTCTAATAATTTTATTTTTTATGTCTTGAAGTCCTCCAAAAGGATCTGTCAGTTCTCCAAAATTATCTTTTCTCAGTGAAATTGCCATGGCATTTACAGTAAAATCTCTACGGTTTTGGTCTTCAGCCAAGGTTCCTTCTTCAACAAACGGTTTTCTTGAATCTATAGAATAAGATTCTTTTCTTGCTCCTACAAATTCATATTCAATGTTTTTATATTTAAACATTGCTGTTCCAAAACGCTTGAATACAGTAACTTTAGGTTTTCCTTTTATTTGTGAAGAAACTTTATTTGCAAGTTCAATTCCGCTGCCGAGAACTACAATGTCAACATCTTTTGACGTTTGATGCATTATAATATCTCTAACGTAACCGCCGATAATAAAAACTTGCAGGTTTTCATTATCAGCAATTTCGGCAATAATATTAAAAATTTTATTTTCGGGGAGTTTAATCATTTATTATTCAGCAATGCTTAAAAGTTCGATATCAAAAATTAATGTAGAATACGGAGGTATGTTATTTGTGCCATCTTCTCCGTAAGCGAGTTCGCTCGGAATTATTAATGTTGCTTTACCTCCGACTTTCATGTATGAAATCCCTTCATCCCAGCCTTCTATAACAGTTCCGATTCCTAATGTAAATTGAAAAGGATAACCAGCCTCTGCTGAAGAATCAAAAATAGTTCCGTCTAATAATTTTCCTGTATAGCTTACTAAAACAACATCGCCGGAAATTGCTTGTTCTCCT
>DZBS01000083.1 GCA_022729995.1 Draconibacterium orientale
AGTCCTCAGTCGGCAAAAAAAAAATTTCTGTAGACTGAAGACTGTAGGCTGAGAACTGAAGACTGCTGACTGAGAACTATTTTACAACTTCACCGTTAATATGCAAAACATGAGTGCTGTTTTCGATATTAATAGTTATTGTTACTGTTTTATTGAAAACTCCTAAATCTTCGGCATCAAAAAGCGCAGTAATTTTAACTGTTTTTCCGGGTGCAACAGGCGATTTTGGATAATAAACTTCGGTGCAACCGCATGAGCCTTTTGCATTTGTAATAATAATTGGTTTTCCGCCGGTATTTGTTAATTTAAAAACTGCTTCGGTTTGGTTATATTGTTTTATTGTACCTAAATCTATTATGGTTTGCTCCCATTTCACATCACCTTCTTTGCCGGAACTTAAATTATTTCCGTTATTATTGCTCCATTGTGCATTTACGTTTGATGCAAAAAAAATAAGAACACTTGCTGTAATTATAAATATCTTTTTCATCTGTTTTACTTAATTTTTATTAATAAATTTCCTTGTTTACAAACCTTGACCAAAAAATATGCCGATTTGTTGCTTTTTAATACAAACGTTTTTATTAATTAAAAAATATAGTTGTCCGATTAAATTTTTGTTTTTTTATAACTATATGAAAATAAATCACATGTTAATTAATTTCGTTAAGTTAAGTTTTATCTGAGTATCACTGCGAAAAACTCTGTGGTTCCTCCGCTGGGCGAAGTTTGCAAATCAACTTTTTTCCTTCATTTTTTTAACAAACTACAGCAACCGAGTAATTTATGCAATTTTTTGCATTTTCAAAACTTCTATTTCTGCACCGTTTTTGAATGCAACTTCAGCTTTATTCAAAACTTCTTTTGTTGTTTTTTCATCTAAATAATATTCTCCGCAATTATCACAAATTTCGGCATTCACTTCTTTAATTACAATAATACTCCCCTTTCTTTCCAATGTAACGGTTACAAAGCCTTGTTTTGTTCTGCCGTTCTTACAAATTACACATTCCATAATTATTGTTTTTTTATTGAAAAATTTTCACTCCAAATATTTTCATCCGGCTCGTATGCAGTTATTACAATGCAATCATTATTATTATCAATTGAAAATACAACATGTATTACTTTTTGATTTATAAAATGTAAAGATAAAAAACTCGGATATGGCTTATCATCAGTATATTCCTTTATGTTTTTCCCGTTTTTTACTGCAGAAATTACTTCCTCTGAAGATATTTCTCTCTTAAACATTTGAATAGTTGCATGTCCGGTAAAATAGACTTTTTTAAAATCCGAAATTTTTTAATTGTTCTATTCTTATTACTGCAAATATACAAATGTATTTCGTTTTTTATAAGTATTTTAATATCAATATTGACAATATTATATTTGCTTATGTCTTAGAATTTCGAGCAAAGTCTTTATAGTATATAAAACCTCATAAATAGCCGAAATTTTGACGAAAAAACAAAAAAAAATGTAAGTATTTAAAGGATAATAATTTCAGAAAAAGTCAAGAAAAGAGATGTTTTATCTCGTCAAAATAAACGCATATTTGGTCAACTGCCGGCAATTACCGGAATTTGTTTGCGTTATTTTTACATTGGGAACATGCCCGTTTTTATTATTGTGTTGAAACTGAAAAATGAGATTGCCTTCATATTTTTTTCTAATCAAAATAAAACGTTACCCCCTGCGAGCTTCATTTGAGACGAAAAGAATAAAATTAGAAGGCAATCTTTATATTTTTCAGAAAAATTAATTCCTGAATTAACGGAAAAATTTTAATTTATTAAGTGAAATCAAAAAATCAAATTTTTAAAATTCCGCTTAAACTAAACTTTTTGCAACTTCAAGAGCCATAACATAGTTTGGTTCGTTTGTGGCTTCCGGAACATATTCAACATATTGAATAACTCCTTCTTTATCAATTACAATTGAGCCTCTTGTTAACAATCTTAATTCTTCTATTAAATAACCATATTTCAAACCAAAATCGGTTTCTTTATGGTCCGACAATGTTTCTACTTTATCAATTCCTTCTGCTCCGCAAAAACGTCCGAGTGCAAACGGTAAATCGTTTGAAATGCCCAAAATTGCTATTTCGGAACTTAAATTTGCTGCTTCTTTGTTGAATGTTCTGGTTTGTGTTGCACAAACGCCTGTGTCTATTGAAGGAAATATTGATAAAATAACAACTTTACCTTTATAATCCGATAATTTTACCGGATTTAATGCTTTTCCTAAAACTGTAAAATCAGGAGCTTTCATTCCCGGTTTTGCTTCTGTTCCTAAAAGTGTTATGTAATTTCCTTTAAATGTAACTTTTGTTTTGTTCTTTTCCATTTTATATTTTATTTTGAATGATTCTAAATTGTGGCAAATATATTTATTATTTTTTTAATAAAAAGACATTTTGGTCTTTTTATTTTAACGCTTTAAATAATTTTGTAAAAAGTTAATTTTCATCATTTTAGTTTTATCCGTCAGACCGCTTAGAGCGGTCAGACGGATTTACACATTTTTAATATAAACCCAAATTATTAAATCATTTAAATTTTATCAACTATTTTATCGTAGATATACTTATTTAAACAATAATTTTCGTTTTGCAATTCGGTAATTAAACCGGCTCTTTTTAAATATCGAAGTTTTTCTTTGGCTACTGTTTCATTTTGAAATAATATTTCCGAAAGTTTTTTGGGGCTAATTCTGCCGTGCAAAACAAATTGTTTAAGTATTTCTTTGTATTCGGGTTCAATATTTTCTACTCCAAAAAAATCCGTTTTCGCAGGATTTGAAGTAAAAACAGTGTTTTCGCTAAAACTTCTAATATTTGAAATCCATTGATACATTGAAATTCCAATGTTTCCGTTGTAGGAATCAAAATAATCGGAAAATAGTTTCGACATTTTTCTTTTGTTGATATTGGATTTGGATTTTTTAAATGATTTTAAATTAAAGCCGGAATAATTATGTCTTAAAACTATTGCATCTTTTATTTGCTCGGCATTCAATGGTTTTATTTCAATATTTGAAATTAATTTATCCGAAATATTTTCTATCAAATTAAAGAAATTATATGTTTCGGTTTTTATTATAAAGATAAACAAAAATTTATTGCTGTAATTGTCGGCTATTCTAAAAATTTCTTTTATAACTTCAAAACCTTCTGGGCTTTTTGTAAACCAAAGTTCCATGTTTTCAAATACAATAATATTTCCGGCAGAAAGTGATGTGAAAATTTTATCGACCGAACCCGATATTGAGAAAGTTTTGTTAAGCGTTTTTTTGAAAATTTCTATATCCGAACTTCCTTCAAAAGGTGCATTTACAGAGTATTTCTGACTTGCCGACATAAATTTATCGAGTGCAAAATGTGCAAAAAAACTTTTGCCCGAATATTGTTGTCCGGTTATTGAAATTGCTCCGTGATTTCCTTCTTTATAATAACGTTTCAGAGCTTTTTCAAATTTTGAAAGTTCAGTTTCTCGTCCAATAAAAAATTCATTATTAAAAATATCGTCTCTCAAAAATAAGTCTTTGTAATAAAAAGGTATTGTTTCTAAAACTTCTTTTTTGGGCGAATATATTTCGGTAAAATCAATTAATTCGTCGGTGAAATTGTGTTTACTCGATTTTTTTTCACTTAACTCGTTTTTAATCAGCAATAATTCACTTTTTCTGAACCAAAATTTGTTAACTTGATTTTGAAAAAACGATTTTATATTATTGTAAATTTTAATTGTAAATTTATAAGGTTTGCTGTTTTTAATTTTGGATTTTACTTTTAAAATTTCTCCTGAAATTGATGAAAATTGATATGAATTTAATTTACTTTTTACTGCGAATAATCTTTCATCAATCTCTTTTTCAATATTTTGCAAACCTATAAATATTTCATTTTCAATTTCCGAAATATTGTTAACAGCCGATTCTAAAAATAATGTAAATTCTTTAACGGATTCGTCATCGGTTTTAAGTAATTTTCCGTTATTGTCGAAAAACGAAAATTTTATAAGTCGAAAAATATTTTTATACTTCTCTTCCAATTCCGAAATTTTATCCAAACTTGCTGAAAACATGTTTTTTAACGGTAAATAATATTCGTTTTCTAAATAATAGTTTACAGTTTCCTTTACCTTAACATTTCTTGTATTAGAAATTTCAATTTTCAAAGCATAAAACTCTTGATAAGAATATTGCGAAAACAACTTTTCTTTTTCCGGAAAGCTTAATAATAAGGTATTTATATCGTTAAAATGAGAATTTGTGTTTAATAAAATATCTTTTAAAAGAATATCTTTTTCGGCAAATTTCATAAATTCGGAAACTTCAAATTCGAAAAATTTTTTATTAATTGAACTTGATTTTAATGCTGTAAGATAGGCTTTTGAATCGGAAATAATTTTTAAAATATTATTGGAAACAGATTCTGAAAACACATCTTTTATGTTTTCATTTTTTATTGATATTTGATTTTTAAATTCATTAAATTTTGAATCTATTTCCCACGATTTTGAATGCAAATTTCTATTATTCAACAAAATATCTGAATACTTTTTTTGATTTCCAAACTGATTTTTCAAATCGTTCTTTCGGTTTTTTAGTCTGAATAATAATTTTTTCAAATCAATTTCTAAAAATTCCGATTTAATTTCTTCAAAAATTTGTGAGTTTAGTTCACTTAAATTCAAATATTTAACTTCATTGTTTGGTTTGTTTAATTTTTGAATTTTTTCTTTTTCAATATTCAGCTTTTCAATAAATTGAGAGAAATATTCATTTTCAATTTCGCCGGATTCCAATTTCACCAAAGCATCGGAAATTAAACCGAATATGTTTTCGAGAGATTTTTGTGCTGAAATTTGATTTTTAAATTCGTTATTTAAAACAAACAACAGCGATTGCGAAAAATTATTTTGAAATGAAGCCGGAAAATAAGTTGTTAAAAATTCTTTAAGTTTAACTTTATAATAAATTTCTTCGTTATATTTTTTAAGCTCCGAAAATGCTTTTTTTGTATCTTTTAATTCATAAAAACTTTTTGCAACAAACTCAAATTCTTTTAATGAACCTGAAATTTTATTTATTTCGTTTCTGTAAAACAAAATTCCCGAATTAAATATTTCGTTTTTCTTTTTTGTTAGAATTTGATAGTTTTTTATGTATGAATTTGTTTTTGATTGAATTAATTTTGCAAAGTTATTTAAAGTATCTTTTTTATTTTTAGCACTTTCCGAATTAAAATTATTTGAAATCTTTGAAATAAAATTATCTGTTTCAGTAACTAATGTTTCTAAATCTTTACTTTCGGGTTCAAAAAACGGATTTATATAATTGTTTTCAAACGTTTTATCAATTTCGGTAACATTCAATATTAGTTCGTCTAAATATTTTTTGGCTGGTTCATTGGCTGTTAAATCATTTGTAGCAGAATAATTTAGCACCGATTTTATTTTTTGAGATTGCGAATGAAGTATGAATTTCTTTTTATTTTGATAATTATAATTAACAAATTTTTGCGATACTTTTATTAATAATGTATCTTTTAAAAATTTATTTATTTCAAAAAATGCGTCTAAATCCGATTGTTCTGAAGGAAAATTAACAATTGTCAAATCTGTTTCCGACGAATTTAATTTAATAGAATCAACATAAGAAATTTCTTTTTCGGTAAAAAAATTTATTTCAACATTTATTCCAATATTTTCAATAGCTTCGGCAATAGATTCGCGAATTTCATTTTCGCTTTTTAGAATATCGTTATAAACAAAAACACGAACAATATTTTTCTTTCCTTTCCAAAATTCCGACAAATATTTAGCAATATAAAAAGATGCAAATCCGCCAAAATAGCTTGCTTTATACCATAAATCAATTTTGGAATATGTTCCTGCTTTTGTAATATCTTTTTTGTCGAAAATTAAAAAATTCAACTCGGAATTATATATTTTTTGTGAGAAATTAAAATAATCTGAATTATTAAAATCAGCCGATTTTGAAGAAATTAAAACTGTATCGGGTTCAAAATTCGGATATGCAAAAGTTTTGGAAATTGTATCAACGGCATCAAAAAAATTGTTGCAATTTTGTCTTCTCACAAAAATATTATTTTTTTCAAAAACGGAATTGTCCAATTTATTTGAAAACAAAGATTCATTATCCTCGCACACCGAAAGGTCAAAATTTGCGGATTTTCCTTTGTTTAAATTTATTGCAGAAGCCAACGTCAATAGACCTTCGCGATTAATATCGGCATTGCTGAAAATCAGAATATCCGGTTTCCAATAATTCTCATCATTATTAGTTTTAACAAATATTGAAGAAAAATTTGTGAGTTTTTTTCTCAAAAACCCGGTTGCAAAATTCGTGTATCCGGAAATTATCATTTTGAATTAATATATAAAGATTAGCATTTTTGTAAAAGTATAAAATAGAATTTAAAATATTACATAAAATTTAATGAAAATCAATTTTCAAATTTCAATTTAAATAAAAAATTAAATATAAATTTGGCTTTATTTTTGATTAAATTGATTTAAACAAAAACAATAATATAATTTTTGCATACTTTTTGTAATGTAATATAAAAAAATATTGATAATAATTTCCGAACAAAAAAAGAATTTATAAATTTGTTTCGTTTTAATAAAATAAATTTAAAACATGCTCGATCAAAAAATAGAAATAGATAAAAACCAAGAATTGTATAATAAGATGACAGGTAATAATGTTCATATTTCATATACTGGTGCTTTTGACGGGCAAATATTATCTGTAATAGCCAAAAATATCGAGTATTCACTTTCGCAAGATCCAATTATAAACAAAAAAATGTTTAAAGTATTTTTGGAATTAGCACAAAATATTTCATATTATTCTGCAGAACAAAAAGAAACCGATAAAGGCGAAAAATCCGGTGTTGGAACTATTGTAATTCAAGAATTTAACAATCATTACGTTTTTGCCACAGGAAATATCGTAAAAAAATCGGATACCGAAAAAATTGAATTCAAATGCACAAAAATAAATTCTCTTTCGAGAGACGATTTACGAAAATTTAAAAGAGAACAAAGAAAATTACCCGCAGGAGAAAGAGGCGGCGGAAATATCGGACTTATTCAAGTTGCATTAACATCTGAAAATCCGATAGATTATAAAGTAATACCTATTGACGAAAGTACTGCTTTTTACATTGTTGCCACAAAAGTTGATAAGATTTAAAAAACATGACCCCAAAAGATCACAAAATGGCTTTAAATATCGGACAAACTCTTTTTCAGGAAAAAATGAAAATTTCCTACAAAGGACCTGTTGATGAAAGAATATTAACCGTTTTTGGTGATTATATTGAATCTATGGGCGAATTATATTCTGTTTCCGGAAAAAAACTTTTTAAAATATTTTTTGAACTTGCTCAAAACTTATCATCTTATTCGTCGGAAAAAATTGCACTCGAAAACAAGAAAAAAATTGTGGGTGCAGGAACTTTAATTCTTAAAGAAAACGACGACGATTTTGTGTTGATAACAGGAAATCCGGTGTTTAACGAAGATATAATTCCGGTTATTGAAAAATGCGAATACATAAACTCTCTCGACAGAGAAAGTTTAAGACAATATAAAAGAGAAGAAAGAAGAAGAACACCAAGCGAAAAAGGAAATGCTCACATCGGATTAATACAAGTTGCATTAACCTCGGCAAATCCGCTTGATATAGAAATAACACCGATAAACGATAATACATCATATTTTTCGGTGGCTGTAAAAATAAATAAAAATTAAAATAAGTTTAACGACATAAATAACTGCTTCATGGATGATTTAATAATAAAAGGCTCTCATAAAGATTATTTTATTCCTTCTGTAAATTTTAATTCACAAACCGGAATTTGTGAACTTTCAGGGGAATCTTTTTTGGAAGATACAGTTGAGTTTTATAATCCTCTTATAAAATGGCTTAAAGACTTTACCGGTAACGTTAAAAAGCCTTTAGCTTTCATAATAAAATTAACTTACTTCAACACAAGTACTTCAAGATGTATTTTAGACATGCTAAATGTTTTAAAAGATTACGAAGAACAAGGCGGTGAAGTTGTTATAAACTGGCATTTCGACGAAAACGATGTTGATATGGAAGAAGACATTGAAGATTACATGATTGACACAGGACTTGACATAAACCTTATTCCATTCTCAAAAGAAGAAGAAGAAGACTAATTTTTATAAAATGACAAAGTCCAAAGCAGAAATATCATATTCAGATGCAATTAGTGAAATAACACAAATAATTCACGAAATTGAACAAAACCAAGTTGACATTGATTTATTGTCGGAAAAAGTTAAAAGAGTTACATTTTTGCTCGATTTCTGTAAAAATAAATTGAAAAATACTGAAGAACAGACAAATAAAATACTTAATAAAAGCGAAGAATAACTTACGGTTGATTATATCAGCCGTTTTTTTTGAAATATTTAAATGAGTTCAGTATAAAAAGACCTGACAGGTTTAATTTTGCCAAAACATATAATTTTAATAACTTTAATATCAGTCAATTAACTGAAATCTGTCAGGTCTAATTCCAAAAAAAATAAGTTTTTATACCGGACTCATAAATTAAAATAAAATAATTATTTATATTTACGGTATAATAATTGCTTTTTAAACACTAACATTAAAGATTTCGAATGTTGAAAGTAAAAAAATATTTTATCTCTATTTTATTAATTCTCCCTTTTGCGGGACAATCTCAAACACTTAAAGAAATAAAAGCTCGAGGTGAGATAAATATTGCATTTACCGAAAGTAATAAAAACACCGTCAACTTCTCTATTGCAAAAGAATTTGCAAAATTCCTTAACGTAAAATTTGTTGAAGTTCCAATAACTTGGGAAGAAGTTTTTTCCAATAACGAAAAAATACCTTCAGATTACAAAACAAATCCTAAAATTTCATACACACCCGATGCTCTAAAAAAATCGGACATTATTTGCGGAACAATTTACATTATGGATTGGCGTAAAAAATTCTTCGATTATGCCGGAATTGTTGAAGTTTCAGATTTACTAATTCTAAGAAAAGATATTAAACGCGAAATCAAAAGTTTTAACGATTTAAAAGGACTAAAAATAGCATTTCTTGCAAATTCGTCGTATGAAACAAATATCAAAAAAATTTCCGATAATATCGGCGGCGGAATAAAATTTGTGAAAACAGCTTCTGAAGACGAAGCATATAAACTATTGAGCGACGGTGATGCTGACGGACTTATAACTGTTTCATATTTGGCTCTCACATATTTGCGTAACAATCAATCGAAATTCAAATTAGCATTTCCTGTTAACGAACCCCAAGAAGTAGGCTGGGCACTCAGAAGCCAAAGCAGTGAACTAAAATTGGAAATTAAAAACTTTTTTGAAACAATAAAAGGAAACGGAATTCTGGACTCACTATTTCGTGAAACTTATAAAATTGATTATTCTACATATCTCGAAATAATAAATTCATATTCAAATTCCCAAATTGGAATTCAAAACAGAGATTACGACGAAATTATGCAATCCGGCAAAATCAGAATTGCACTTCGCGACCGTGAAATGGTTTATCACCCTACAGGAAATAAGCAATTTAGCACAGCTTTGGCCGAAAAATTTGCAAACTATATAGGACTTCAAGCCGAATTCGTTTATACAAAAAATTTCTCAAACTATTTTGAAGATTCACACAAAAAAATAGTAAAAGACAGCGCATATACTCCCGAATGGTTTAACCAATTTGATGTTGCTTGCGATTTAATTGCACCTTTAGATTGGCGGTTAAAAAAAGTTGACGTTTTAACTTTTATGCCAAACGCAATGGTTGTTATTGGAAGAAAAGACACAAAAATAAATTCTATTAACGACTTAAAACCTTTAAACGGAGTTACTTCAAAAGGTTCGTCCTACGAATCGGCACTTAACGAAAACGGAGTTACAAAATACTTTTACAAAGAAGGAGATAATTTCTTTGACGAATTAATTTCAGGCAGAGCCGATTACACAATATCAAATATCCAAGTTTTTGATTTAGCTGATTATCCCGATTTGGAAGCAAAATTTATTCTTGGAGAAATTACCAAAATGGGTTGGGCTATCAAAAAAAATCAACCCGGATTAAGACAAAAAATTCTCGAATTCTTTGAATATGCCAAGAAAGAAAGCATTTTCGACGAACTTTTTAAAACTCAAACAGGAATGACTTTGCAGTCTGCCCAAAATTATTTAACTGTTTTACACGAAACATATAAAGACGGATTTTTTCCTTTCGTTTTTTACGGAACCGACAGAGGTTTGCCTCAAGAAGATGTTTTATCTTCTTTTCAAGACAAACAAGGTTATCTTTGGTTTGGCACATTTTCCGGAGCTGTTAAATACAACGGGCGAATTATGAAACTTTATAATGTTGATAAAGGCTTAATAAACAACGTTATAAACGATATTAAAGAAGACAAAGAAGGAAGAATATATTTTGCTACTCTCGGCGGACTTTCAGTGCTCGACAAAAGAACCGAAAAAATAACAAATTATTTTAAAAACACAGCTATTGAAGGAATTTATATAACAGAAAATAAAACATACCTTTATAATCAAGACGGAATTTATATTTTAGACAAAAACGGAAAAGAAATTTTTCTGAATAAAAAATCAATAGATCTTCCTAAAAAAATACATTCAATTTCAAAAAATCCAAAATCCGAATATCTTGCAATTGCCTCAGGAGAAGGACTTTTTATTATTAACGACGATAATAAAATAATTAATGTTTCAAGAGAATATTGCTACAATGCCTACTATGACATCGATGGAAATCTATGGTCATCAATGAGTTCGGGATTATATTACGCAGATAAAACCGAAGCTCGAAAAGGAAGATTGGGAATTGTAACAAACCAAATACTCAATATTCCAAATATCATTATTAGAAAAATTTCACAAACAAATGACGGTTCAATTTGGTTGGTGTCAGATTATAAAGTGTATCAACTTCTAACACTAAAACAAAAACCGATAGTTTACGACGAAAAAATTGGACTTAAAAATTACAGAATACTTTCATTTTTAGTTGACAACGAAGGAAACCAATGGTTTGGATTTTCAGGAGGAATGCAAAAGCTTACAAATAAAAGCCTTAGAACTTTCTTTCCGGACCAACTCGACAGTTACATAAACTCGGCATTTGAAGATAAAAAAGGTAGAATGTGGTTTGGAATGAGCAAAAACATTTACTATTTCAAAGAAAAATTAGTTAATTTCTCCGAAATAATAAATTCCGAAGAAAAATCATTCGTAATTTCTCAAGCACCCGACGGAAATATTGTAATTGCAAATTCAGAAGGAATATATCTTATTGATGTTGAAACTCTTAAAATAATAAAACAAAGAAAATTTGACACAAAACTTTTCTATTTAGAAGATATTTATATTTCTTTCAGAAACGAAATTTTCTTACTTAGCGGAAATAACGGAGCTGTTTATTATCTTAAAAACTTCGACGAAAAAGTTATAAATATTGAAAATAGTGCAACTTCGCTTGTAACTCAACTTACAGAATTTGACGGAGTTATTATTGGTGCAAATAATTCGGGTTTAGTAATTTTTAAAGACTCAACATTTACAAAACTTGTTAACACAAAAGGTCAAGTTTGGTCAATTGCAAAAGATATAGAATATGACCCTGTAAAAAAAGTTTACACAGAAATTTTGTGGGTTGGAACCCAAGCCGGATTAGCAAAATACAAAAACGGAAAACTCGAATATATTGAAAATGAAGATATTCAGAATAAAGCTATAAACGCTATAAAACCTGCCGACGACAAATCAAAACTTTGGCTCGGAACAGATAAAGGCGTTATTTATTTCAATAAAAATACAAACGAAATTGAATTTACCGTAAATTCTAAAGACGGACTTTTAGGAAATGAAATATCCATTGACGGAATTTATCTTGACGGACGCGGACTACTTTGGATTGGAACTTATCACGGAATTTCAACTTTCGATATTAAGAAAAAGAAAATTGAAAAAACAACTCCGATTTGCAGAATCGAATCTTATTCTATTAACGGCGAAATTGTTACAGAATTTCCAAAAATACTTAAATACAATCAAAACAACATTATTTTTGAAATATCAGGACTTTCATTTAAAGATGAATTTTCTGTTGAATATGAATTCTATTTGCAAGGTTTAGATGAAAATTATCAAACCGTTGGTGAAAAAAATATTGCTTCTTATCCAAACCTTCCTCCCGGAAAATACAGTTTTAAATACAGAACAAAAGGAAAAGACGGAATTTGGAGCTATTACCAAAATGTTAATTTCAAAATAGAAAAACCGTTCTATTTTGAATGGTGGTTTATTCTCGGAATTATTGCTTTAATTATTTTATTTGTATACAGAATTTTCAAATGGAGAATTAAAATACTTCAAAAACGTAACGAACAACTTGAAATTACTGTTATTGAAAGAACAGCAGAAATTCGCGAGAAAAATGCCGAGCTTGAAACTCAAAAAGAAGAAATTCAAACTCAAAGAGATTTTGCAGAACAACAAAGAGACGAAATTGCTCAAAGAAAAAAAGAAATTGACGACAGTATTCTTTATGCAAAAAGAATTCAAAATGCAATTATGCCTCCCGAAAGTTTAATTTCATCATTACTTCCGGAAAATTTCATTCTTTTTAAACCGAGAGATATTGTAAGCGGCGATTATTATTGGTTTGCAGAAAAAAACAATAAAATTTATTATGCTGCTGCCGATTGTACAGGACACGGAGTTCCGGGAGCATTTATGAGCATGCTTGGAGTTTCTTTTTTAAACGATATTATTACGGCTTCTGAAAATGAAATTAAAGCATCTGAAGTGCTTGATGAATTAAGACTTAAAATAATATATGCATTACATCAAACCGGCGAAGTTCACGAAGCAAAAGACGGAATGGACATTGCACTTTGTGTTATTGATTACGTGAACATGGAAGTTCAGTTTGCAGGTGCTTTTAATCCTTTGTTTATAATTAGAAACGAAGATCTTATTGTTGTGAATGCCGACAGAATGCCGATTGGCATTTACGAATACGAAGGAGATAAAAACTCATTTACAAATAATGTTTTGAAACTTCATAAGGGCGATTTATTATACGTTTTCTCAGACGGTTATGCCGACCAATTTGGCGGTCCGGCAGGAAAAAAATTCATGCTCGGACGTTTCAAAAAAGTTCTCGAAAAAATAAAAGATTTATCGATGGAAGAACAAAGACAATATTTAGACGACACAATAGAGAAATGGAGAAAAGGAGTTAGCCCGCAAATAGATGACATTCTGGTTATGGGAGTTAGAATATAAAAATAAAAAAGGGAGTTCATTTAAGTTCTCCCTTTTTTATTTAAACCAATTTGAAAACTATTCAAAAAGTAAATTTCCGACATATTTTTTATAATCATTCATGGAGCGATTTATCAAACTATGTGCTTCTTTCAGTCCGTAAACATGAGTAATTTCGCAACGTCCTCGCTCCTCGCCCGGCATGTCTTTGTAAGTAAGAAAATAATGTCTTAATCTGTCTAAAACAGCTTTCGGACAATCAGAAATATCTTTATATTCGCCGTAAACAGCATCGTCTTGAAGAACAGCAATTATTTTATCGTCGGCTTCGTTTCCGTCAATCATTCTAAATCCGCCAATTGGTCTTGCCCAAACAAGAATATCGCCGTGAGTAATTTCTTTTTCGGTTAAAATACAAATATCCAAAGGATCGCCGTCGCCAACAATATCTGGTCGTTCAAGAATATCGGCACTAACTTTTGCAACTTCTTTTCCGCAATATGTTTGAGGAATAAAACCGTAAAGTGCCGGTAAAATGCTCGAAAACTTTTGCGGACGGTCAATCATTAAATATCCGCTTGCTTTGTCTGCTTCATATTTTACGGTGTCGGTTGGAACCATTTCTATAAAACTTCTTACCAAAATCGGCGCTTGTTCGCCAATTTCTACTCCGTGCCAAGGATGTGATTTGTAACGTAAACCAATTAATTTTCCTATCGGGTCAAGTGCTTTAATATTCATTTTGTAAGTTTTAAATTATATTATTTTTATTATTCTGATAAAAATTATTCTTTTTCGCTTAATTCAAGCCATCGAAATTCT
>DZBS01000084.1:0-5936 GCA_022729995.1 Draconibacterium orientale
TAAAAATTTGTATATTTGAAAATCAAAATATTTAACCTAAAAAGCGTTTCCTCCAATAATTTTATCTTTTAAAAATAAATAAATATTCAAAAATACAAGGTTATGAAACATCCATGAGAGCCAAATCTCACACCACAAGAATGATTATTTAGGTTGTTCCTATCTGACCTTTAAAAACAATAAAAAAATAAACAGATGAAAAAAATAATAATCCCGCTTTTTGTAATAATAATTATTTTTTTATTTTCGTGCAGTTCAATGAATTACCTAACAATTGGTGTTACTGAACCTGCTCCTGTTTATCTTTCAAAAAAAATTCAAACAATAGGAATATTAGATAGAAGTTTGCCTGCCGACAAAAACAGCAATATCAACATTTTAGATAAAATACTTACCGCCGAAGGCCCGAATTTGGATAAAGACGCAGCACAAAAATCAGTAAACGGACTTTTTGATGAATTAAAATCATACAACAAATTTGTTGATGTAAAAATAATAAATACCGAAGATTTCAGAACATCAGGATTGGGAGTTTTCCCCACTGTATTAGCTTGGGAACAAGTAGATAAAGTTTGTAAACAAAATAATGTTGATGCAATTTTTGTATTATCATATTTCGATACCGACGCAAAAATAGAATACAGCATAAATCCGGTTCAACTAAAAACGCCTTTGGGAGTTGTAAATACAGTTGAAACACAAGCGAGCGTTTTTACGTATATCAAAACAGGTTGGCGTATTTACGACCCTATTAATAAAATAATTTGCGATGAATATAGTATTAACCGAAATGTAGTTACAACCGGAAAAGGAATAAACCCGATGAAAGCTGCAGAAGCAATTATCGGAAGAAAAGAAGCAGTTTTTAATTCAAGTAATGACATTGGACACGAATACGCAACAAGAATTCTTGAAAAAAACATAAGAGTGAGCCGTGAATATTTTGTCAGAGGAACAGATAATTTCAAAATAGGAAAAAGAAGAGCACAAGCAGGAAATTGGGACGGTGCCGCCGAACTTTGGGAAAAAGAACTGGAAAACCCGAAAATGAAAATTGCCGGACGAGCATGTTATAACATGGCAATTATAAACGAAATTAACGGAAATCTTGATGAAGCATTAAATTGGGCTACAAAATCGTTTACCGATTACAATAATAAGCCGGCTTTACGATACATAAACACTCTAAAATACAGAATAAATAAAGAAAACCAATTACAAAGAAACAATTAGCATAATTTTTGTTAATAAATTTGAGTTAGATATTGGTTGTTATGCTTTTATTTGAATTATAAAAAAACCGGGATAAATAATGAAATTTTTAAAAATAAAACAGAAAACAATTTTTACCATAATTATTTTTATTTTGATTTGTGTTACAGCAATTCTTATTTATTTGTTTTACCTAAAAATTCAAACAACGGATAAACATCCGTGCAGAAAAGATGCAACAAAATATATAATTGAGAATATAATTAATAATTCAAGTAAAAAATCCGAAGAAATTACATCAATATATTCCGAAAATGATGAAACATTAATATTTATTTCAAATAAAGAAAAAGAAGATGCACAAAAATATTTTAAAAAATTAATAACCGACCATAAATTTTCATATTCATATATTTATGACAATAATTTTAACCAAATTTATTCAGGAATAGATTCTTCACTTAAAAATAAAAATTACGAAATTGAAAAAGATATTTTGAAAAAATGTTTTTCAAAATCAGAAAAATTTCACTTTTTTCTGACAAAAGAAAAAGAAATATTCGAGATATTTGGTGAAAAAATTGAATCTAAAAGCAATAAACTTGACAATAAAACAATAAATCCTCAATATTTCGTAAACATTAAAAATTGGAATTCAGGTTATTTAAAGGAACTTGAAGATTTAACCGGAATTGAAATAACATATACAGAATATTCAAATACCGACTACAATATTTTTCATAAAATATTATACGATTACAATCAATCGCCCATAATATTATTGAAATTTAAATTACCCGAATACTCAGAACGTCGAAGTGAAATATATGCACTTTTCATAATAATTGCGTTGATAGCACTAATGATTATTTTGATAATAGCACTTTTGTTTTTAAAAGAAAAAGCAATTGATGAAAAATCAAAAACCCAAAGCAATTTATCAATAAATAATTCAGAAAATGATGAAATTTTAAAGATTTCAAACAACTTATTATTCAATGCAATAGAACAAATTCCAATTACAATAATCATAACCGACAACAACGGTTACATTAAATATGTGAACAAAGCTTTTACATCAACAAGCGGCTACAAACCCGATGAAATATTAGGGAAAAATCCGCGAATATTACAATCGGGGAAAACAAATTCGAAAATTTATGATGAACTTTGGGAAACAATTATTGCCGGAAATACTTGGAAAGGAGAAATTTATAACAAAAAGAAAAACGGGCAAATTTATATTGATGAATCTATTATTACACCAATTAAAGATTTATCGGGAAATATTACAAATTTTATAGCTTTTAAAACCGATATAACAATTCAAAAAGAAACAGAACAAGTATTAATAACCAGCGAACTAAAATATAAAAATTTAATAAACTTTGCTCCGGACGCATTTTTTCATGGAGACGAAAAAGGTAATTTTATTTTCGTAAACGACAGAGCCGTTTCAATAAGCGAATTTTCGGAAGATGAATTGTTAAAAATGAATATGAAAAATCTGTTTACCGAATCCGAATTAAACAAAAAACCTTTAAGTTACGATTTATTAAACTTAGGCGAAACTGTAATTAACGAAAGAGAAATTTTAACCAAAAATAAGAAAAAAATTATTATTGAAATGAACTCTAAAAAAATGCCCGACGGAACATATCAGTCATTTCTTAGAGATATTACCGAAAGAAAACTATCGGAAATTGCTTTAAAAGAAAGCGAAGAAAAACTTCGCCAACTAAATGCCACAAAAGACAAATTTTTTGGAATAATTTCGCATGATTTACGCAGCCCTTTTAACGCTATTCTCGGATTTGCAGATATTCTAAGAAACAGCGATGCAGGAATTGATACAGAAACCACAAAGAAATTTGCAAATAACATTTATGAAGCATCATATAATGCTTTTAAACTTCTTGAAAACCTTCTGGAATGGTCGAGAATTCAAATGAAAAAAGTTGTCTTTTCGCCCGAAAATGTGAATTTCAGTCTTCTTCTCGAAGAAATTCTTCTTATTGTAAAACCCCAAATAACAAACAAAAAAATATCAATTTTACGAGGAATAAATTCTTTTGAAACATTAACGGCAGATAATAATATGTTGCAAAGTGTTATGAGAAATCTGATAACAAATGCAATAAAATTTTCAAATATTGACGGTGAAATAACAATTTCAGCCGAAAAAATTAATAATGAAATAATAATTTCTGTTAAAGATAACGGAATTGGTATTTCTGCCGAAAACCAACTAAAACTGTGGAATCTCTCGGAACAATTCACTAATAAAGGAACACTAAACGAACAAGGAACCGGGCTTGGCTTGCTTCTTTGTAAAGAACTTGTTGAGAAACACGGCGGTAAAATTTGGGTTGAAAGTGAAATTGATAAAGGATGCTGTTTTAAATTCACTTTACCTCAATAATTATAACTCAAAAAAAATATATCTCTTTTTAATCATTAAACGGAAACATTTTATCTGACTAAAATTATTACTAATTGAAAATTATATTAACCATATTTACAATTGTTTTTTTGATTTTTTCTTGTTCAAAAAAACAAGAAAGCAATAATCAATACGGAAAAATTATCTTCAAAAAAAACACTTTAGATTCTACTTCAATTTTTCCGAAAAGAAAAATAGCATTAGATTCAATAAAATCAAAACTAATTTTTAAACCGTCGAAAAGCTATATTGAAACAAAATCAAATATATCAATAATAAAATCAGAATATTTAAAAATTTTAACATCTATAAATGATTCAACAAGAAAGTTTAAATTTCTTGATTCAATATCAAGCATTTTTTCCGAAAAATTACTAAACGAAATAATTCCGCATTGGTACGGAACTCCTTGGAGTTTTAGCGGTTACACATCTATTCCGAATAACGGAAAAACAGGTTGCAGCTATTTTGTTTCTACAACACTAAAAGACATGGATTTGAACATAGACAGATATAAACTTGCACAACAAACACCTGAAAATGAAGCAAATTCAATAGCAATTTTACCCAAAAACATACAAAAATTTGAGTTGCAAAATCCTTACGAAGAAATAAAATTGATGCTCCAAAAAATAGAAACCGGTTTTTATTTTGTCGGACTTTCAAATCATGTAGGTTATTTATACATAAGCAGTTCAGGCAAATATTTTATACATTCAAACTATATCGACGGATATGTTATGGTTGAAAATGCCGAATATTCAAATGCGTTTATCAGCAGTATTTATTTTATTTCAAAAATCTCCGGAAACAGAGAGTTCATTAATAAATGGATAACAAATGAAGAATTCCAAATTTCAAAAAAAATTAATTCAGAATAAATTTAGAAAATTCTTTAAACTATCTGTAAATATTTTTTTCAGAAATGCCGGGTATTTTGATAAAAAAAAAGAACCTATTATTTTCCCATTGGTTGAGCAAACATTCTAACATCTTCATCAGTAATAACATCGTCGCAAAGAATAATAAGTCGTTCAAGAACATTTCTGAATTCGCGAATATTTCCGGTCCAATTTATTGTTTGCAATTCTTTTATTGCTTCTTGGCTGATTTTTCTTTTTGCAATTCCGTGTTCGCCGCAAATTTGTTCCATAAAATAATCGGCAAGTAAAGGAATGTCATCACTTCTGTCGTTTAATGAAGGAACTTCAATTAAAATTACGCTCAATCTGTGATACAAATCTTCTCTGAATCTGTTATTTTTTATTTCTTCTTTCAAATTTTTATTTGTAGCGGCAATAACTCTCACGTCAACATTTATTGATTTATCGCTGCCTACTCTTGAAATTTTATTTTCTTGTAAAACTCTCAAAACTTTAGCTTGCGCAGAAAGGCTCATGTCGCCAATTTCATCGAGGAAAATTGTTCCGCCGTCGGCTTGTTCAAATTTTCCGGTTCTTTGTTTGTGAGCCGAAGTGAAAGAACCTTTTTCGTGCCCGAACAGTTCGCTTTCAATAAGTTCGGAAGGAATTGCAGCACAGTTTACTTCAACAAAAGGAGCTTTATTTCGTTTGCTTTTTTCGTGCAAACGATGAGCTACAAGTTCTTTTCCTGTTCCGTTTAATCCGGTAATAAGAACTCTGGCATCGGTTTCGGCAACTCTGTCAACCATTTCTTTTATTTTTTGGATTGATTTTGATTCGCCAACCATTTTGTATTTTTTACTAACTTTTTTCTTCAAAACATTAGCTTGAGAAATGAGGTCGGTGCGTTCGGTTGCATTTTTTATTGTAATTAACAAACGATTTAAATCCAACGGTTTTTCAATAAAATCGAAAGCGCCTTTTTTAATTGCCTCAACAGCAGTTTCAACAGTTCCGTGACCCGAAATCATTACAGTAGAAACATCATATCGAGCTTCAATAATTTGCTCAAGAACTTCAATTCCGTCCATTTCGGGCATTTTAATATCGCAAAGAACAATGTCATACTCGCCGTTTTGAAGCATTTCTAATCCGGTTTTACCGTCTTCGGCAAGTTCAACCGTATGTTTTTCATATTCCAGAATATCTTTTAAAGAATTTCTTATTGATCTTTCGTCGTCAATTACAAGTATTTTGGCCATAATGTTTTAATTCAAAAAAAATAAAGTTCAAATTTATAAATTTTAAGTCTATTTTACAATTATGAATTCTAATTGTATCATCAAAAAAACCACATAGGAACATAGAAACATAGAAAAAGTTGAATTGTATATTTGTATTATTCATAATTAACAATT
>DZBS01000084.1:6036-14135 GCA_022729995.1 Draconibacterium orientale
AATTAACAATTAACAATTAATATCTCAGCCATTTCCAAAGTTCTTTATATGATATTTTTTTGCCGTACATTAAAATTCCGGTTCTGTAAATTTTTGCGGCAACCCAAACAGTTCCAAAAAAAGTTAAAATCAGAATAAATGCCGATAATAATATTTCCCAAATTGCGGCGCTTTCCATTGCAACACGCATTGGCATTATTATTGGCGAAGTGAACGGAATCATAGAAAACCAGAAAGCCATATCGCCGACAGGATCTCGCATAATTCCTTGAGCCATTATAAACGCAAGAATTAAGGGAATTGTTACAGGAAGCATAAATTGCTGTGTGTCGGTTTCGTTATCAACAGCCGAACCAATTGCCGCAAACATTGAAGCGTAAAGCAAATATCCGCCAATAAAGAAAATAAGGAATACAAAAATAAGCAAAGTCCAATTCGTATTCAACAACGCCGGAACAATATCTGCAAATTCATTGTTTGATGCATTTTGAACAATTTCGGTATTTTGTGCATTTTGATTAACCAACTGACCGCCCGAAACTCCAAACATAGGAAGTATTGTGCTTACAATAATAAGTGTTAAAATTATCCAAAGTAAAAATTGTGTTAAAGCAACCATTGCAATTCCTACAATTTTACCGAGCATTAGCTGAAAAGGTTTTACCGACGAAATAATTACTTCAACAATTCTGCTGGTTTTTTCTTCAATCACTCCTCGCATTACTTGAACTCCGTACATGAAAATAAACATGTAAATAATTATTGCGAAAATAAATCCGACAATTTGACCTACAACAGGCGAACTTTTTTCGTCGCCTTCATTTGTCCATTTTATTGTTGAAATATAGATATTTTCTTTTGCCGAGCTAATTTGTTCCGGAGAAATTCCATCTTTTTGAAGATTTGATGTTTCTTTAAATTTTTCAATTTCGTCTTCTATATATGAAATTACAGTAATTTCAACTTGTTTGTCGGAATAAACAGTATAAGTTTTGTCGTTTTCGGGAATTGTTAGAAGTGCATTATATCCCGAATTCTCAAAATCTTTTTTAATATCTTCAACACTTTTATCTTTTATAAATTCAAAAGAAATTGTTTTTGTGTTTACAAGAACTTTTTCGTATTTTTTTGATTGGTCTATAACGGCAACTTTTTGAAGCGAACTGTTTTCCATTGTTGCAAAAAATACGGGAGCCACCATTAAAGCAGCCATTAATAACGGCCCGAGAATTGTCATCACAATAAACGATTTTTTCTTAACTCGGGTTATATATTCACGTTGAATAATTAATATTATTTTTTTCATAATTTAAATTTTATCTGATTTTTTAAATTAACCGGCTTGGTTAACAGCTTTAATAAAAACTTCGTTCATGCTCGGAATTAACTCTTGAAAAGAAGAAACGCTTCCAAAACTAATCATTTTTGTAAGCAGTTCGTTTGTTGATAATCCGTTAAGAATTTTTATTTGAATTTTTGATCCGTTTTTAATTTCGTTAACCGAAAGAATTTCATATTCTGCCGAAAGTGAAGCTCTCATTTTATCGAAATGTCCGTTGAATGTAAGTTCAAAAATATTTGATTTGAATGTTTGTTTTACATCGTAAACATTTCCTTCAAGAATTTTTTTCGATTTGTTAATAAGAACAATGTTATCGCAAATTTGTTCAACAGATTCCATATTATGAGTCGAGAAAATTATTGTTGCACCTTCTTTTTTAAGTTCGAGTATTTCATTTTTCAGCAAATCGGCATTTATCGGGTCAAATCCGCTGAAAGGTTCGTCGAAAATAAGTAGTTTCGGACGGTGAATAACTGTTGTGATAAATTGCACTTTTTGTTGCATTCCTTTTGAAAGTTCTTCAACTTTTTTGTGCCACCAGCTCATAATTTCAAATTTTCTGAACCATTTTACAAGTTCGGCTTTAGCATCTTTTTGATTCATTCCTTTAAGTTGAGCAAAATATAATGCTTGTTCACCGACAGTCATTTTTTTGTAAAGACCTCTTTCTTCGGGCAAATATCCGATATCTGAAATATGATTATGATTTAATTTTTCGCCGAACAAGAAAATTTCGCCTTGGTCGGGAGCCGTAATTTGATTAATAATTCTGATAAATGTTGTTTTTCCGGCACCGTTTGGTCCTAAAAGTCCAAATATTTTTCCTTCTTCAACACTTAGCGATAAATCTGTAAGTGCATTAAAATCGCCAAATTTTTTGACTACATTTTTTGCTTGTAATATTTCCATTTTTTTGATTTGTTTGATAACAAATATTATTAATTTGTGAAGCAAATATAGATGAAATATAGATTAAATATATCTTTTGGATAATTAAAAAAACTAAAATTTTGTAAAAAATAATTTTAAAGTATCTTTGACACTAAAGAGATATGAGATTTGAGACATGAGACATAAGATGTAAGATGTGAGAAAAAATAATATTTGTGAATAAATACAAAATTCAGAAAAAATAAAAAATAAAAATATCGAATGAAAATTACGTTAATTTTTACGGGTAAAACGGTAAAAAAGTATATTGAAGAAGGAATTTCGGAATATGAAAAACGAATAAAACGTTATATTAATTTTGAAATTAAAGTAATAAGCGAACTCAAAAACACAAAGAATTTACCTGTAACTGTAATCAAAACAAAGGAAGGCGAAATTTTATCGACAAAAATTACCGACGATGATTTTGTAATTTTACTCGACGAAAAAGGACAAGAATTTAGTTCACAGGAATTTGCAAAATTTATTGAAAATAAAACATTAACGGGAATAAAAAATTTAGTATTTGTAATTGGTGGAGCTTACGGTTTTTCGGAAAATATTTATAAAAGAGCAAATTTTAAAATTTCTCTTTCAAAAATGACATTTTCGCATCAACCGGTAAGAATTTTGTTTACCGAACAATTATACAGAGCATTTACAATTATTAAAGGCGAACCGTATCACAACGAATAGCAAAATTTTTATGAAAAAAAAGAATAAATTCGATACAAGTTTTAAAAATACAAAGTTTTTAATTTTAACATTTGTTTTTTTCAGCGCGGCAATTTTTCTCGAAAAGAAAATGATGAATCCCGGTGATTATAAAATTGATAATATTAAAATTGAAACAAAACTTTTTGAATACGAAAAAGAAACCGACAAATTAATTCTTCATTTTAAAGAAATTATAAATAACAAATCTTACACAAAGCCCGACAGTTCTGACACTTGGCTTATCGACGAAGATTTTAACACAGCCGACAAAAACGGAATAACAATATTAGTTTACCAAAACGACACATTAAAATATTGGTCGGGAAACAGCGTAACAGCACCTTTTATTTTAAGTGAATCATTACTCGAAAAGTCTAAAACCGTTAAAACCGAAAACGGCTGGTACGAAATTAGAAAACAATTGTTGAAAGATTTCACGATTTTTGGATTAATAAAAATTAAGAACAATTTCTCTTACGAAAATAAATATCTGAAAAACGAATTTAGAACAGGTCTTGAAATTCCGCCTTCGGTAAAACTCTCTCCTATTCCTGTTTCTCAAGGAAAAAACATAAAAGATATTAACGGCGAATATGTTTTTTCGCTGGTTCCGGTAAATAAAGTAATTACAAAAGATGAAAACTCGTCGGTGATTGCAATTCTGTTTTTTTTAAGTTTAACTTTTCTATTGATATTTATAAATCAAATATTTGTAAAAATATCCGAGAAAAAATATTCATATTTTATCACACTTTTTATTTCGGTAATTTTAATAGTCGGAAGATATTTTATGATGAAATATAAATTTCCATTTTTCTTCTATTCTCTAAAATTTTTTACACCCGAGATATACGCCGGAAATCAAATTTTTCCGTATCTGGGCGATTTGTTAATGAATTCATTCTTATTATTATTTTTAACTGTCAATATTTTTAGAATTATTCCTTTAGATAAATTTTTTGAATCAACATTTAACAAATCAAAATACTTTTCCGACTTTTTAATTGTTTTCTTTTTGATTTTAACTTCACTTTATTTGAATTTCATAGTAAAATTAATTCAAAATTTAATTAACAATTCAAATATTTCTTTCCAAATATATAAAGTACTGGATTTTAATACTTTCAGCATGTCGGCATATATAATTATTGCCGTTTTGTTAACATCATTTATAGTTCCGGTCGACAGAATTATTAAAATTGTTTCACATCATTCAACATTTAAAATCAAAAAATACATAATTCTTATTTCTATAATTTTAGCAGGAGTTATTGATTTTCTTATAATTCCGGAAACTATTTATTACACATTTTCTCTCTTTTTTGCAGTAATTGTATTTGTTACTCTAATACGATTTTTTAAAACAGAATATAATTACTTTAGTTTTATAATTTTAATTGTAATAATATCTTCGTTTTCAATTCTATATATCACAAAAAATGTTGTAAACAAGCAAAAAAATATTCAAAAGATATTAATAACTCAGCTAATTGACGAACGCGATGACGTTGCAGAACTTTTACTTCACGAAATTGAAAAAAGATTTGAACAAGACACCGTTTTAATAAACAAACTTATAACAATTGTTCCAAATCAAAAACTTATAATTCACGATTATTTAAATCGAAAATATTTCACCGGATTCTGGAAAAAATATAAGCTTACAGTTACACTTTGCGGAAATACGGAACTTTACAGTCAAGCAAATCAAGAAGATAATTGTAAAGAATGGTATGCAAACGAACTTCAGCAATACGGGCATAAAATTGAAGAAACAAATTTTTGGTTTTTAGACGAAGGAAATGCAAGTATCACATATTTTGGATATTATAAAGTACCGTATAAATATGACCCGCAAAATATTACATTATACATTCGTCTTGTCGAAAAACTGGTTCCAAATGTTTTAGGTTATCCCGAACTTTTAATCGACGAAGCAAACAAAACAGTTTCTGTTTTTGACCAATATTCTTATGCAAAATATCGAAACGGCGACCTTATTTCAAAATCGGGAAAATATCAATACGACCTTGCAGATATTCAATTTAAAATTCCCGAAAAAACCGGATTTAAAGAATTTGACCAATACAGACACTATATTTTTAGCAATAAAAGCGGTGCAAGAATTGTTCTAAGTCAAGAAAAAATTAGAGAAGTTGATTTAATAATTTCATTTGCCTATATATTTGTATTTTTCAATCTTCTTGTTCTAATATCAATATTAACAATAAATTACAAATTCATTGTTAAACAATTGGAACCCGATTTTAAAAACAGAATTCAATTTTCGTTAATATTTATTTTAATAATTTCATTTCTTCTTTTTGGAGCAGGAACAGTTTATTACGCAAAAACACAAGAAAAAGATGTCAGAAACAAAGAAATGACGGAAAAAATACAATCGGTATTAACAGAACTTGAACATAAATTAAATGTAGAAAAAAAACTTACTCCGCATTGGAAATCTGAAAGTTACGACCATTTAGACGAATTATTGGTTAAATTTTCCCAAGTATTTTTTACAGATATAAATTTATACGACCTAAACGGTTTTTTACTTGCAACATCGCGTCCCGAAATATTTCAAAAAGGATTGATTAGCAACAGAATGAACCAAAGAGCATTTACCGAACTTGAACACAAAGGCAAAGCACAATTTATTCAAAAAGAAAATATCGGTTCGCTTGAATATTCATCGGTATATATTCCGCTTAAAAACATTGAAAATAAAGTAATTGCATATATCAATTTGCCATATTTTGCCAGCGATAATAATTTGCAAAAAAACATTTCAAATCTTCTAATTACAACAATAAACATTTACGTTGTTTTATTTTTGATAACAATTCTTATTGCAGTTGTAATATCAAATCAAATTACAAAACCTTTAAGAATGCTTCAAAGCAAATTTAAAGCAGTTCAACTTGGTAAAAAACATCAAGAAATTATTTATAACAAAAAAGACGAAATCGGCGGTTTGGTAAAAGAATATAACTTAATGGTTACCAAACTTGAGCAAAGCGTTAAACAACTTGCCGAATCGGAAAGAGAAAGTGCTTGGAGAGAAATGGCAAAACAAATTGCTCACGAAATAAAAAACCCGCTAACACCAATGAAATTGAGCGTTCAGCTTCTTCAACGCTCATGGAAAGATAATAAAGAAGATTTTGAAAAGCGACTTACAAATGTTTCGCAAACATTAATTGAACAAATAGACACACTTTCGTCAATTGCGTCGGAATTCTCGGCTTTTGCAAAAATGCCAAAACCGCAGGACGAAGAAGTTGATTTACCTGCAAAAATAGCATCTGTTGTTCAACTTTTTGAAAACACAAAAGATGTTAAAATTGAAGCAGATTTTCATCAAAACGAAAAAGTAAGAATTTTGGCCGATAAAGAACAACTTTCGCGAGTTTTTATCAATATAATAAAAAACGGAATTCAATCAATTCCGGAAGGATTGCAAGGACGAATTTATATAGAACTTACAACCTACGGAAACAGCGTAAAAGTTACCATTGAAGACAACGGAAGCGGAATTTCCGAAAGTAGAAAAGACAAACTTTTCCAACCGAGTTTTACCACCAAAACTAAAGGAATGGGAATGGGTTTGGCAATTGTAAAAAACATAATAAATAATGCAAACGGCGAAATATGGTTTGAGTCGGAAGAAGGAAAAGGAACAAAATTTTTTGTTGAATTTCCAATGATTTAATAATTTTAAGGCAACTTTTTTGTATATTTAAAGTCTTATAATATGAGATTAAATATAAAACCAAACAAATGAAAATTTTAGCAAATTTATCAATATTGATTGCTATAATCATAACGCAATTAACAACACTTAATGCACAAAACATTAAGCTTTACAAAACAATTACCGGAAAAGCCGGCGACGAAATTACTGCAGCCAATATTTCGCCCGACAATAAATATTTTGTTGTAGGCTATAAAAGCGGAATTACAGAAGTTTACGACACCGAATTAGGAACAGTTCTTTTTAGTTCCGACAGACACAGAGGAATGATTTTTTCAATATCATTCGACCCGAAAGGTAAATATTTTATTACAGCTTCCGACGATAAAATGGCAGTTTTATGGCGATTGGACACCGGAAAAATATTAAAATCATACCAAGGCGGCGACCAAGTTTGGACAGCAGAAATTTCGCCCGACGGAACAAAAGTTGCAATTGGCGGAAGCGATGAAAAAATAAAAGTTTTAGAATTAGTTTCAACAACAGAACATCGAATTTTACCAAGCAGTTACGGAAGAATTTATTCACTTAAATTTTTCCCTGACGGAAAAAGATTAGTTTCCGGAGAAATGCAATCTGCTTTAGAAATTTGGGATTTCTCAAAAAATATTTTAATAAATACATTAAAAGGTCATTCTCACAGCATTACAACAATTGATGTTAGTCGCGACGGAAAATTTATTGCTTCGGGTTCAAAAGACAATACAATAATTATTTGGGACGCAATATCGGGCACAAATCTTAGAACATTGAAAGGACATCTTTGGTATATTTTATCGGTTTCTTTCAGTCCGGACAATAAACATCTTATTTCATCATCGTGGGATCAAACAATAAAACTTTGGGATATAAACTCCGGAACAATGTTACAATCTATTGATGCACACGAAGGTCCGGTTGTTTCGTCATATTTCAGTAAACAAGGAAAATATATTTTAACAGCAAGTGCAGCAGAAATAAAAATATGGGAATCGGGGCTTGAAGTTGTTAATATAACGGCAGAACAATAAGAAAAAATTACAATAATATATTAATGCCTTTAAAAATTTATTTTTTTGAAGGCTTTTTTTGTATATTAACATTTTTAAAATTAAATATAAATTATATAAAAAAATATAATATAAAACATAGCAATTAAGTTTTGTAACAAACAATTAATCAAAAGTCATGGAGACAAGATTATGGTAGAAACGCAAATAAAATTGTTGAAAGTCCTGTAGGGACGACATTATGGTAGAAACGACAAATCAAATTGTTGAAAGTCCTGTAGGGACGACATTATGGTAGAAACGCAAATAAAATTGTTGAAAGTCCCGGAAAGACGACATTATGGTAGAAACGCAAATAAAATTG
>DZBS01000013.1 GCA_022729995.1 Draconibacterium orientale
AATTTCGGAAGAAACAGTATCACTAACATTTCCCGAAATTTTGAAAGTAGTTTTTGTTTCAGGAATTTGAGAAAACGAATTGGAAAAATTTAAAATAAATAAGATTAACAATAAAATCTTTAAGTTTTTCATATTTTTAATAATATAATTTATAAAAAATTATTTAGAAACTAAATTAAATAATAAAAAATTCATTAAAGAATTTTTTATTAAAAAATATTTTATAATCCGAATAGAATACAAAAAGTTTAAAAAGCAAAGTGAAATTTTTGGAATAGTGAGGTAAATATTTTTTTGTATATTTGTATAAATAAATAATTAAAAAAAATGAGAATTTATCTTGATAACTGATGTTTTAACAGACCTTTTGACGACTAAAATCAAATAAGGATAAATCTTGAAGCACAAGCAAAATTATATGTTCAATCACTAATTAAAGATGATAAAATAGAACTTGCTTGGTCATATATTCTTGATTACGAAAATGCTTTTAACCCCTTTGAAGAAAGAAAAGTTACAATTCAAAAATGGAAATCAAAAGCAATTTTGGATATTGAAGAAAATATACAAGTTCTTGAAACTGCAAAAGAGCTGATTTTATTAGGTTTAAAGAGTAAAGACGCATTGCATATTGCATGTGCTATTGAAGGACATTGTGATTATTTTTTAACAACAGACGATAAAGTTTTAAGTATACTAAAAAATTATAACAAAATTACTGTTGTAAACCCTTTAAATATAATTGTAAATTTAAAAGAGTAAAACCATGATAACAGATACTGAAATTAAATTAAAAGGATTTGATGCTTTGATAAAAGCTCTCGGAGAAGTTACAGCCGAAAAATTCATTGCATTAATACAAAAGGATAAATTTGATTACACAAAATGGCAAAGTAAAATGTTTGATGATTTAGATTTAACAACATTAAGCAAAAAAGCAATGGAGTTTAGAAAAAAAACCGGATAAAAAATCTTCAAATATAATTGTAAAATCAATTTGAAGAATTATTAAATACAATACATTTAATTCCAAAAAAAATCCTGTCTAAAATTAATTAAGCAGGATTTTTTAATTTGATATAAATGTCAACTAAACATTGCCTTTAACTTTAACACAAATTCGATGTGCAAGATTTATGTCCACTTCAAAAAAAATGTCGAGTTCTTCGCCTTCCAAAATAATTTTTTCTTCTGTTAATTCTATAATTTCCAAGCCTTTATGTTGTCCGTATAGAAAACTTTTTTCAAAAGGGTCGATATGTAAAATGCTTAATCCTTTTCCTTTGTCTTTTATTGCTTTCAAATCGGCAAATATTGCTCCCGGATTATCATAAACAATTTTCAAATCTTGAATTACTTTCGTCATTCCTTGAGTTTTGGTAATTATCGACGGTTTTTCTCGCAATTTAATTTTATAAAACTTATATTTCGGGTCGAGTTCCAAATTGGTAATTAAACCGCTTTTATTTTCTTCAACATTCAATATATTTTCAGCTTTAATAAAATAAAACTTATCTCTTTTCTCGCTTGTTTTTGTTCGTCCGAATAACGATTCAAAAAATCCTTTCATATTATGTATGTATTTAATTATCTGTTTAATAAAATAATATTGTTTTCAAAAAAAATATCTTTTTCAAATATTTATCTAAATTACAAAAAAATATTAGAAAATATCTATTTCCTTATTTACTTTTTCAAGAACCGCTTTTTCTTTTTCAATTGCGTTTCTTTCAATTTCACTGCCTTTGTCGAACATTTCTTTTGCAAAAACTTTATCGTCCAAACTGCTCATATTAATTTTCACATTCAAAAAAGCTCCCTGAACTGCAGCTCTTGCTGCAAGTGCTCCAACTCCTGCATCGCTTATAGATGCTTTCAATCCTGTTGTTGCCATTTCGAGCATTACGTCCATGCTTTCGTAAGCAAGTTCCATAACTCTGAAAGGAACGTCAATTGCGTATCGTGTAGCATCTTGTATTGCCGCGTTTCTTATTTTTTGTTGTTCTTCGGTAGCTTTCGGCATTCGCATTGCATCCATAATTGCGTTAAATGCTTTTGTGTCTTCATCTACAAAATGAAGCAATTCCTGATATTTTTTCTTTCCTTTTTCAGCCCATTTTGAATAGTCTTCCCATTTATCGTCCCAGCCTCTTTTGTGAGCCGAAAGATTTGCAACCATTGTTCCCAAAGCTGCTCCCAAAGCGCCCATGTACGCAGATATTGAACCGCCGCCCGGAGCTGCAGATTCTCCTGCTGTTTCATAAGCAAATTTCAATAAATCCATTGATATCAAAGGCTTTGGAATTTCTTTATCCAACAAATATTCTATAATTCTTTCATGCGGATTAAATGGTTTTAATTCATCTAAACCCATTGATTTTACGGCAATTTTTATTACTTCTTCTTCGGAAACGCCAAGCGAACGATGTTGTTTTGCAAGAAAATATTTTCCGGCATCGAGCATTGCATTTAGCGGAATTAATCCTACTAATTCGGATCCTGAAACTCTTATTCCTCTTTCTCTTGCTTTTGTATCGCACTCTTCAAAAGCAATATGAACGGGAGTTACGGTAATATCGGTTAAATTCATTGAAATTTGTGCAATTCCGTATTCTTCAATAAACCAACCAATTGCTTTAACTTTTTTGAGTGTTCCGGGAATTCTGATTGATTTTCCGTTTTCGTCTTTCATAATTTTTCCGGTAAGCTTTCCGCTTTCACGCATAATTCTTCCGTTTTCTCTAATATCAAAAGCTATAGAATTTGCTTTTCGGGTTGATGTTGTGTTCAAATTTGTGTTGAAAGCAACAAGAAAATTCCTCGCTCCTATTGCAACAGCTCCGGATTTTGCATTAAATTTTGCAGGACCAAAATCGGGTTTCCATTCCGGTTTTGCAAGTTTTGCGGGAAGTCCTTCATATTCGCCGGCTCTGCAATTTGCAAGATTTTTTCTTTTATCTTCAAAAGCAGCAAACTCGTAGCAATAAACAGGAATTTCCAATTCTTTTCCTACTTTTTCTGCAAGTTTCCTTGCAAATTCAACGGTTTCTTCCATTGTGATATTTGAAACCGGAATAAGCGGACAAACATCTGTTGCTCCAAACCTTGGATGCTCGCCTTTGTGTTTGCTCATGTCTATGATTTCCGAAGCTTTTTTAATTGCCAGAAAAGCGGCTTCGATAACTTCGTCGGGTGTTCCCACAAATGTTACAACTGTTCTGTTTGTTGCGTTTCCGGGATCAACATCAAGTAATTTAACTCCGTTTACGGATTCGATAAGGTCTGTAATTTCTTTTATTTTTTTCATATCGCGTCCTTCGCTAAAATTCGGGACACATTCGATAAGTTTTCTCATAATCAATATCTTAATTTAATTTTCTATTATTTTACCGTTCAAAATTACTTTTTCTATTAATTCGTTACCATAAGAATACGGAAAATATTCAAGTGTAGGAATTTTTTTTGTAATGAAAAAATTTGCTTTTTTACCTTTTGCAATACTTCCGGCTATGTTGCTAATTCCCATTGCGTAAGCTCCGTTTATTGTTGTTGCGTTTAATGCTTCTTGAGCTGTTATTCTGTGATTTACCATTGCAAACGACATCATCAGTTTCATGTTTCCGGAAGGCGACGAGCCGGGATTAAAATCCGAAGCAATTGCGACAGGTAATCCTGCTGAAATCATTTTTCGTGCCGGAGCATAAGGCAAATTTAAGAAAAATGCAGCTCCGGGTAAAATTGTAGGCATTGTTTCTGAATTTAATAAATGTGATATTTCTTCGTCGCCAACAAATTCTAAATGGTCAACAGAAAGTGCATTGTATTTTACTCCAATTTGAACTCCTCCGGAAAAATCAAGTTCATTTGCATGAATTTTAGGACGTATCCCAAACTTAGCAGCAGCAATTAAAATTCTTTCGGTGTTTTCAACGGTAAAAAAACCTTTATCGCAAAATACATCTACAAAATCGGCTAAGTTTTGAGAAGCAATTTCGGGAATCATTTCATTAATAATCAAATCTACATAAGCATTTTGATTTCCTTTAAATTCGAGCGGTACAGCGTGTGCTCCCAAAAATGTTGACTTGACAATTAACGGCGTTTCTTCTTTTAATTTTTTTATTACACGAAGCATTTTTATTTCGCTTTCGGTTGAAAGTCCGTAACCGCTTTTTATTTCAACGGCTCCTGTTCCTTGCAAAATTATTTCGTCGATTCTGGATTTTGCCTGAGAAAAAAGTTCTTCTTCGGAAGTATTTCTCAGCAATTTTGCCGAATTTAAAATTCCGCCTCCGCGTTTGGCTATTTCTTCATAAGAAAGTCCTTTTATTTTGTCAACATATTCAATTTCTCGGCTTCCCGCATAAACCAAATGTGTGTGTGAATCGCAAAACGAAGGCATTACAAATTTCCCTTGTGCGTTAATTACAGTTTGAAATTCCGATTCGGATTTATTTAATTCCGACATCAAACCAAAATCAATAATTATATCGTTTTCACTAATTAAAAAAGCTTCTTTAAGCGAAGGAACTTCAGCCATTTCGAGTCCGCAAACTTTAAGTTTTGAGGCCTTTTCAATCTGAAAAAGTTCTTTTATATTTTTAATCAGCAATGTATTTTTTTTGTCTGTCATAAATTTTAAAATTGATGCTAAATTACAAAATACTTATATTCTAAAAAATGATTTTTGATATGAAAAAAATGTTTCTATTTTCGTTCAAACAAAAATTTATATAATGCTCAAAAGAATTCCGCACACTTATGTAATAATATTTTTCATAATTATTTTAGCTGCTGTTTTAACTTGGATAATTCCCGGCGGAAAATATGAAACTAAAAAAGTTATGGTTAACGGCTCCGAAAAAAATGTAATAGACAAAGATTCTTTTCATTACACCGAAAGTAATGCTCAAACATGGCAAATATTTTCGGCACTTTTTTCGGGTTTTGTTAAAAAAGCCGATATAATAGTTTTTATTTTTATGGTTGGCGGAGCTTTTATGGTTTTGGCAAAAACAAAAGCAATAGACAACGGAATTTTCAGATTTATAAGATTAACCGGCGATTTAAAGAAGAAGCGCTTTTTCGGGAAAATAAATATCGACAATATAATTATTGCTACAATTATGACAATTTTTAGTTTGTTCGGGTCGATTTTCGGAATGGGCGAAGAAACAATTCCATTTATTATGATTCTTGTTCCGCTTGCAATATCAATGGGTTACGATTCAATAACAGGAGTTTCGATGGTGTATTTTGCTGCTGCAATGGGATTTGCCGGTGCAACATTAAACCCTTTCACAATAGGAATTGCACAAGGAATTGCAGGAATTCGTCCGTTATTTTCAGGAATAGAATATAGATTTTTTGCTTGGCTGATTATCAACACTGTAGGAATTATTTTTATTTTAAGATATGCAAAAAGAATAAAAGCATCTCCGGAAAAATCAATAGTTTACAAAGAAGACGAGTATTGGCGTAAAAATTCTGAAATAAAAGAAATTGAAGTAGAAAAAAGTTCAAAACGAAATGCTTGGATTATTTTTGGAGTTATAGTTTTATCAATGTTTAGTTTTTCATATTTTAATATAAATACAAACATAAAAATAGGAAATAATTATACATTTTCCGGTCCGATTTTACCTGTTTTATCTTTACTTTTTTTGGTAACAGGATTTTTCAGTTTAAGAAAATCGGCACATTATTTCATTTTGGTTCTGTTAAGTTTTACGATTATTTTATTGATAATTGGCGTAATGGGTTACGGCTGGTATGTTTCGGAAATTGCAAGTTTATTTTTTGCAATGGGAATTTTTGCAGGAATTGCAGGCGGATTTTCATCAAATAAAATTGCCGAATCTTTTATTGAAGGAATGAAAGACATTGCATCGGCAGCTGTTGTTGTTGGTTTTGCAGGCGGAATTTTAGAAATTCTTAACGACGGAAATATTATAGATACAATTTTGCATGCAGCATCAAATTCTATGACAGGAAACGGGAAAATTGCTTCAATTTCAATAATGTATTTTTTTCAAACCGGATTAAATATATTTGTTCCTTCAGGTTCGGGACAAGCTGCTTTAACAATGCCGATTATGGCTCCATTGTCGGATTTATTGGGAATTTCCAGACAAGCGGCAGTTACCGCATTTCAGTTTGGCGACGGATTTACTAATATGATTACGCCAACTTCGGGTGTTTTAATAGGAGTTTTGGGCGTTGCAAAAATTCCTTATGAAAAATGGTTTAAGTTTATTTATAAATTTATGATTTTTATAATATTGCTGGCTCTAATTCTTTTACTTCCAACAGTTACAATGAAACTTAACGGGTTTTAAAGGTGAAATTTATTGAGAGTGAAATTGTAAACCAAATTGATTAATATGGTCTAAAAGTGCTTTGTTTTCAATTGTATTATAATTTATCACATCAAAATGGTACGGCATTAATGATTCTTCATTAAGTTTTATGCTTAGACTTAAAACAACATTGTGCGTAATTTTATTTCCTTTAAGAACAATATCAATATCACTTGTTTTTTTAAAATTCCCTTTTGCTCTGCTTCCAAAAATCATGGCTTGTTCGATTTCAACAAACTGAGATAAAATATTTCTAATTTCGGCGATATTTTCTTCACTTAAACCAAACATATTTTAAAGTTTAGCTTGCATTACAATTTTGAAAGAGTTTAAAATTTTAAAATAATCTGTCCGGATTAGGTTGTCTATTTCATTTGCAGTTATTTCTTCATAAGTGTGAGAAGATAAATTTCTATCCGCCAAAGCTTTAATCCATGTTTCACCGTCATCAATAATTCCGGTTTCAAAGGATTTTTTAATAGCATCTCTTGGAGATTTAACATCTGTAAAACCTATTTCTTCCGAATAATCTTTCATTACTTTCCAAGCTAATTCAAAGCTGATTTCGAAAAATTGAATGATACCTGCTTTTTGAGTAATGTCAGGATTAGTAATTTTCAACGATAATTCTAATAATTCAAATGATTTTGAAAAATTTTGAAACCTTTGTTTCCAACGAATATCTTGATTTAGAAACATAAAAAACCTAACTTATTTGAATATCAAATTTTTCGGCAATAATTTTATTTACAACAGATTTTAAAACCGGAACAATTCTCATTAACGATTTAGGACTTTTTGAGATATAAAATGCAGCGCCTTTAAGTTTTAAATCGTCAACAATTTCGGGGTCGTCTTCGCCCGAAACTATAATAACTTTTATTTTATCGTCGTGTTCAACAATTGCTTTTAAAAGTCCGTCGGCAGTTTGAGGACGAAGTTCATCGTCGGTTAAGTAATAATCAAGCAACACAATATCGGGGTTTTGAGAAAGTTCAAATTCGGCTTCCTTAACGCTGTAAAATGTTCGTTTACTCAATACAATTCCTTCTTTTTCATATTCTTTTGAAATAGAAGAAATTATATCACTAAGTAAATTTATAAATACCGAATCATCTTCCACGATGAAAAACTTTATCTCTTTTGTCATTTATTCTTAAAAATTACTTTTTAGATTTTTTCTTTAACTGTTTTTTCAATTAAAAAACCTTGATATTGTTCTGTTACAGAAATTTTTACTTCAAAAATATATTGTTTATCGTTTTGTGAAACTATATTTATATTTGGTTTTTCGTTAATCGAAATTCCCGGAGAACTTAGAACTATTTCGTTAATTTTTGAAAAAACAGTTTTTATTTCTTCCGATTTTGAAACATTTATTTGAAAAATATGTTCAACAAAATTTTTCGACACACTTTTCTTTTTAATTGTTGAGCTAATAATTTGTGAATAAGGAATATAAATAATATCTGAGTTTGAAGTTTCAAATTCTATATATCTCAATTTGAAATTCAATATTTTTCCGGTTTCATTGTTAACTGAAATTATATCACCTTTTTTAAGAGATTTGTCCAATTTAAAAATAATTCCGGAGAAATAATCTTTTAAAAATAATTTTGAAGACCAAATTGCAGTGAATATTCCCAGAATAAATATGAAAATTGCAAAATATTGGTTTTCAGAAAGAAAATCTTTAAAAGAAAAGAAGAAAAATAATATCCATATAAAGAACTCAAAAACAGGAATGTATTTGGTTAGATTATTTTTTAGTTCATTATTCTTTATTAAAAAGAGCATTATTTTTTTAAACACAAAGAATATCAAATATATAGCAAAAGCAATTGCTAAATATTTGTAAATTATTATTTCGGAAAAATTTAGTTTCATACTATTTTAGAATCTTTTTCAAATTTACTAATTTTATTAGATATTTAAAATTTCTCTTGCCTTTTCTGCCTGAAAAATTAACATTTCTTCTCCGTTTATTATTTTTGCTCCATTTTGTTCGGCTTTTCTCAAAAAAGCTGTTTTTGCCGGATTATATGTCAAATCAAAAGCAATGTGTTTATTTGTGAATAAATTGTAATTTATGTTAGGAAACGAATTAATATCGTGCAACATTCCCAAAGGTGTTGCATTGATTATCAGCAAGTTTTCCAAGAATATATTTGGTGTAATTTCTTGGTAATTTAAAATATTGTTTTCCAAATTCGTTTTATTTCTTGAAACAAATTTGGATTTAATATTCAAATTCTCCAAACCGGCATTCACGGCTCTTGCCGCACCGCCGGTTCCCAAAATTAAAGCGGAAATATTAATATCGGAAATGTTTTTTAAAACCGATTTCTGAAACCCGTAAATGTCTGTATTGTAACCTTTAAGAATTAATTTTTGTTCTCTTTCAATTTTTATCAAATTTACGGCATTTACTCTTTCGGCTTCATGCGAAATTTCATCTAAAAACTTAATTACTTGTTGTTTATACGGAATTGTAACACTTAATCCGAATAAATTATTTTCGGATTTTATTAGTTCGGGAAACTGATTTATATCCGAAATCGGGAAATTTTCATAAACTGCATTAATATTTTCATCGGAAAATTTTTTATTAAAATATTTTTCCGAAAATGAGTGTTCTAAAGGATAACCGATAATTCCGAATTTTTTCATTAAACAGTTTTGTAATTTTATATCAATGTTGTTAAGTCAAGGGTTTTCAATTTTCTTAGAGTTACATTGTGCTGTCTTTGTGTCTTTTGTGATACAGCTATTTCACAAAGAAGACACAAAAGTCGCAAAAATAACTATGCAAAGAAAACTTAACTTTACTGCATTGAGTTTTATATAATAATTATTTTAGTTTTTTATTCAATTCACATCAACAAATATAAATTTTAATTTTTTTGATGTTCTATATTTTTAAATTGAATTTTTAAATTGAAAAAATAAAAATAGATTTGCAAAATAAAAATTAAAAAAATAATAATGCACGAAATATTTGTAGCAATTGAGAATTGGTATATGATTCATTTGAATTACGGAACCATAACACTTTTAATGGCAATTGAAAGTTCTTTTATTCCTTTTCCTTCCGAAGTTGTAATTCCTCCCGCTGCTTGGCTTGCAGCTCAAGGAAAGTTGAATTTATTTTTGGTAATTGTTTTCTCAACAATTGGTGCATTAATCGGAGCTACTTTTAATTATTATTTTGCATATTTTTTGGGTCGACCAATAATTTACAAACTTGCCGGCAACAAATTTGCAAAATTCCTTTTAATTACACCCGAAAGTGTTGAAAAATCTGAATTATATTTTAAAAAACACGGAGCAGTTTCAACATTTGTAGGCAGATTAGTTCCGGCCGTCAGACAATTAATTTCGATTCCCGCAGGACTTGCACGCATGAAACTTAGCACATTTCTTTTATACACAACTTTAGGCGCTGCTTTATGGAATACAATTCTTGCAATTCTCGGCTTTTACTTGTATTCGCAAAAGGAATTATTAGAAAAATATTATAACGAAATTTGGTGGACATTTATAATATTGGGAATTTTATTTGTTGCATATCTTGTTTTTAAAACTTATAAAAAAAGTAAAGCAAAAACTACTTCAATATAAATTTATCCTAAGCTTTTGAATGACAAAAAAACCGAAATAATTAAATTTATTCCGGTTTTTTTTGGTTTTAATTCAATATTTTTTTAAACTAAATTGCTTACTTTTAATGCTTCCGGACAATTTTCAAAAAATTCGTTCAAATAATCGGGATCAAGATTTTTTGCTTTTGCCAAAAACTTGTTTGCATGTTCCTGTTTATTAAAATTGAAAAGATATTCGGCCAAAAGATAATATAAATCGGCATTTTCGGGTATTACCTTTAATGCTTCTTTAATTATTGATATTGATTTTTCAGGCTCTGTTTCAACGAATAATTCGCTAAAAGACTTCCAATATTTTACTTTAAAAGGGTCAATTTCCAAGGCTTTTATAAAATGCTCTTCGGATTTTTGATTGTATCCTAAACGTAAAAATATTTTTGCTGCCAAATAGAAAAATTCAGGGTTTCTTTTTTCAATTCGTAAAGCACGAATTACATAATTGAGACCTTCCAAATTTTGATCCGAAAGTGCACAAACTGCTGAAATACCGTATAATGCATCGATATTATTTTTATCAATTTCTAAAACTTTTAAATAAGCTTTTTCGGCATTTTCATATTCTTCAATTTTCCTGTAGCAATCACCCAAACCGTTATTTCCGTCGATACTGTTTTTTTCTGTTTCCAAAAATTCAATAAAAGTAGAAATTGCTTCGTCAAAACGACTTAAATTACTGTATATTACAGCTTTGTTGTATAATGCCGAATTCAGTTTAGGATCTATTGCAATTGCAAAATCATAAGCATCAATTGCTGTTTCATATTCTTGAAGCATTGAGTTTATTACTCCAAAATTATACCAAACACTTGCTTCATAAGGGTTTTCTTCAAGATATTTTCTGTAATAAAGTGAAGCGTTATGATAATCTTTAATTTGTTCATAGCAATAAGCTAAATCATACAAAGCATATTTGTTTTTCGGACTAATATTAAAAGCACGTTTTAAATAATGAATTGCTCTTTTATATTCGCCGTGCTGAATAAACGAAAATGCTGCAAGCAAAAGAATGTCCTCGTCTTCATCCTTCATAACTTCCAGTAATTTCATAAAATTTTCATCGGCGTTGTTAATATTGTTTTTAGACATTTCAACAATTCCTATCCAAAAATAAACTTCGGGAGCTTCGGGCTGAATAGCTTTTAGTTTCATTAAAAGTTTCATAGCCTCATCGGGTCTTTCGGTTTCTACATAAATTTGGGCTTGTTTCATAAGTAAATTAAATGCGCCGGGGTGTAAATTTAAAGCGTATTTAATTGCATTTTCGGCTTCCAGGGGCTTTTCCTTTGATATGAAGTATTCGATAATATCCTCGAATTCTTCGACGTCGAAATAATATCGGTGCTTGCTTTTGAGCATGCTCTTATATTTCCCGATATGTTTCTTTACCGACGATTTTTTGTCACCATCATTGTTTTTTTCCATAATTTCCTTGTTTCCTACGCGATTTTTGAGTAATGTAATTTGATTTTTTTCTTGTTTGTGTACGTTGAATTGCAAACTTATAAAATTGTTTTATAAATAAAGCATATTTAACATATTATTTTTCACATAGTTTGAAAAAAATAAAATTTTGTTAAAATCTTAATAGACTGATTACAAGAACAATGAAATCAATATATTATAATGAATTATGAATCAATATGTTTATATAAATTTATATCATTAGGATATTTTATATCTGTGAGAAATAATGCGTGAGCAGGAACTGAAAATCCTGCATCCGAGCGGCTTTTACTTTCAATAATTTCACAAAATTCTTTTATACTGATTTTATTTTTCCCGACTTCTAAAAGTGTTCCAACAATTGCTCTCACCATATTTCGCAAAAATCTGTCGGCTTTAATTTCAAAAACTGCTTTTAAATTATCGTAATGCCATTTTGCAAATAATATTTCGCAATTATTTGTTTTTGTGTCGGTATGAAGTTTACTGAACGATGTAAAATCAATATAATCAAAAAGTTTCTCGGCTGCTTGGTTCATTTTATCAAAATCCAAATTGTAATTTATGTAGTATGAAGTTTCGTTTTCGAAGGGATTTTTCTTGAAATTGATAAAATATTTATATGTGCGAGATATTGCCGAAAATCTTGCATGTAAATCGTCTTTGACTCTAAAAATATTTGAAACTGCAATATCCGAAGGCAAAAATCTGTTTAATTTAAAAATTAATTTTTCGGTTTCTGGTATTTCCGATTCAATGTCAAAATGAGCCGTAAAAAACTTTGCATGAACTCCTGTGTCGGTTCTTCCGGCTCCAATTACAGATATTTTTTCTTTTAATAAAACTGTTAATGCTTTTTCAAATTTTTCTTGAACGGTTATTGCATTATTTTGGATTTGCCATCCGTGATAATTTTTTCCGTTATATGAACATTCTATAAAATATCTCATTTTTTTTTATAATTGTTAACAAATAAAATCAAAAAAATTAATCTGAAAGTTATTTGAAGAATAAAATATTGAATTTATTAAAACAAAACGAAAAGTCAACAGTCTTCGACGAGCAGTTGTTGTAGTTAAACCAACTATTTTACTGCTTACTGAAGACTGCAGACTTTATTCTTAATTTACTATTTTAAAAAATCTTTGAAAAATTTCTATATTTTTTTAAGGCAATTTTTCTATAAATTATCTACTATAACTTTAGTGTCTTGAGCAATAACAAGCTCTTCATTTGTGGGAACTACAATAACTTTTACTTTTGCATTGTCTTTAGAAATTATAGTTTCTTTTCCTCTAACTTTATTTTTGTCGGAGTCTAATTCTACACCCATAAATTCGAGTTCAGAACAAATATCAAATCTTGTTTCCGGACCGTTTTCGCCAATTCCTCCGGTGAAAACAATTACGTCAACACCGCCCATTGCTGCTGCATAAGAACCGATATATTTTTTTACTCTGTAGGCATACATTTCAAGTCCGAGAATTGCTCTTTCATTTCCTTTAGCAGCTGCATCTTCAATTTCTCTCATATCGGACGAAACACCGGTAATTCCGAGCATTCCGCTAAATTTATTTACAAGAATATTTGCAACTTCACGCCCGATTTCTTCTTTTTCCATTATAAAAGTTAAAGCTCCGGCGTCTATATCGCCAACTCTGGTTCCCATGATTAAACCTTCAACCGGAGTAAATCCCATTGATGTATCAAATGATTTACCGTATTTTATGGCAGCAATTGAAGCTCCGTTTCCTAAATGACAAGAGATTATTTTTAAATCTTCGGCTTTTTTTCCTAAAATTTCGCAAGCTCTTTGGTGAACATATCTGTGGCTTGTTCCGTGAAATCCGTATCTTCTTATTTTATATTTTTTATACAAAGCATAAGGAATTCCATACATATATGCTTTTGCAGGCATTGTTTGATGAAAAGCCGTGTCGAAAACTCCAACTTGCGGAATTTTTGGTAAAAGTTCTTTTAAAGCATAAATTCCTTTTAGATTCGCAGGATTATGAAGAGGTGCAATTTCAATATTGTCTTCTAAAACTTTTATAACATCGTTTGCCAAGTATACGCTTCCGCTAAAAAATTCACCGCCGTGAACAACTCTGTGTCCCACGGCATTTATTTCGTCAAGAGTTTTTATACATCCGTGTTTGGCACTGCTCAAAACACCCAAAATATATTCAACGCCAATTTTATGATCAAGAACGTCTCCTTCAAACATTATTTTTTCACCGTTTGTATTTTTATATTTTAGAAACGAGCCTTTCATTCCAACTTTTTCTACAACACCTCCTGAAATTACATTTTCGGTATTCATATCGAAAAGTTCGAATTTTATGGAAGAACTTCCACAATTCAATACTAATATTTTCATTTTTCTTTGTTTTTTGAGATGTTTTTTTTATTTTTTCGGACAATCAACAATTGCTTCTTGGTTTTTAAGTTTCTTTCCAAAGGAATCGTAATTATAAAATCCTTCGCAAGTTTTTCGTCCAAAATGCTTAGCTCTAACCAATTTTTTAATTATTGGCGGAGCTTTATATTTAACATCTCCAAATTCTCTATACAAATTTTCCATCCAACGTTCAACTCTGTCTATTCCAATTTTATCGGCCATTTCAAACGGGCCGAGAGCCAGTCCTAATCCGTGTCGAGCAACAAAATCAATATCTTCTTTGTTGCTTACTCCTTCCATTAGAAGTTCGCATGCTTCGGCAATTAAAGCAACTCCAAGCCTAACGCTCACAACTCCCGGCGATTCTTCAACGGCAATTGGAATTTTATTTATAAGTTTACAAAATTTTCTGATGTTTTCGCAAACTAAAGGAGATGAATATAAACCTCTTACAACTTCTACAATACTTGCATTTGGTGCAGTTGTAGAAAAATGCAAACTTATACATCTATCTTTGTGTTTTAAATCCGCTGAAAGTTCTGTAATTACCGATGTTGAAGAATTTGTTGCAATAATTGCTTCGGAACTTACATTTTCCTCAATATTATGGAAAATTCCTTTTCTTATGTCGCGACTGTATTCTCTTGTTTTAGACAAAATTGATTCTATAACAATATCGCAATCTTTAAAATCTTTATAAGTTAAAGTTCCTTTAATTCTCGACATAATCAGTTTTTTTTCAGATTCTGTCATTCCCCAATGATTTATTTTTTCATCGAGTTGTTCTCCAATTTCTACAATTGCTTCTTGAATTTTTGCTTCTTCAATATCTAAAAATACAACTTCTATTCCTCTTGAAGCGATCATTATTGTAATGCTTTGTCCGGTTGTTCCGCAACCAACAATTCCCACTTTTGAGAATAGCATTTTTGGTCTGTTTTGCACACTTAATGCAAAATCGTTTAATTGTTCTGTTATTATTTCTGACATTTTTTATATATATTTTTTCAATATTATAATGCTGCTGCTTGATTTGCTGTAATTGCCACTAAATTTACAATATCGCTCACCGAACAACCTCTTGATAAATCATTTATCGGAGCTGCCATTCCTTGCAAAATTGGTCCGACAGCCTGTGCTCCGGCTAATCTTTCTACTAATTTATAAGAAATATTTCCTGATTGTAAATCGGGGAAAACAAGAACGTTTGCTTTTCCGGCAATTTTACTTCCGGGAGCTTTGCTTTTTCCTATTGCTTCAATTATTGCTGCATCGGCCTGCATTTCTCCGTCAATTTGCATATCGGGAGCCATTTCTTGAGCAATTTTTGTTGCTTCCACAACTTTGTCAACAAATTCATGGCTTGCACTTCCTTTTGTAGAAAAACTGAGCATTGCAATTCTTGGTTCAATTCCGGCAATTGCTCTGGTTGTTTTTCCTGTGGAAACTGCAATTTGTGCAAGTTCTTGTGCATTTGGGTTTGGGTGAACTGCACAATCGGCAAAAACCATAAGCCCTTCGTTACCAAAAGATTTGTTATCTAAAAACATTAAGAATGCTCCTGAAACAACGCTTATTCCGGGCAAAGTTTTAACATATTGAAATGCAGGAAGTAAAACATTTCCGGTTGCATTTGCTGCACCTGCAACTTCACCGTCTGCATCGCCTGCTTTTATCATTACAGTTGCTAAATATAAAGGGTTTTCTAACAAAGAAAGGGCTGCTTCTTTTGTTAGTCCTTTGCCTTTTCTGATGGTTAACATCAATTCGGCGTATTCGTCTTTTTTGGGATTAGAAATTGGGTCGACAATTTGAGCTTTATCAATATTTGTAAGATTGTATTTTTTGGCATCGGAAAATATAGTTTTTTTATTTCCTATTAATACAATTTTAGCAATTTTTTCGGATAAAATAATATCGGCAGCTCTAAGAGTTCTTTCATCAAAGCCTTCGGGCAATACAATTGTCTTATTAAATTTCTTTGCTTTTTCTTTTATTTCTTCAAGTAGGTTCATTGATAATCAGTTTTTTATGTATTGATATTTATATTAACAAAATTATGATTTTTTTTTGATTCCGTTAAGCTGCACAAATGATATAATTCATATTTTTAAATGTTTAAAAGCATTATGTATTCAATTATCCTTTTTTGTGTTTTATAAAATATTTTTAGTTGTATTGATTTTGTTCAAATATTTATTACTTTTGTTTTAATAAAAAATAAGAATTATGATTCAAAGGATTCAAAGTATTTGGTTATTTCTGGCGTTTATTGCTTCCGGATTAATGTTTTTTTTTCCAGTTTTAATTTTAGATGCTCAAAATTCGTTATTTGTTCAAAATTTTGATTCTATAAGTATTTCAAAAATTGATAATTTCGTAAAAGGCGGATATATTCTTGCGGGTTTAACAGCTTTGGTTTCGGGATTAAGTTTGGCAAATATCTTTTTTTATAGGAACAGACATCTGCAAATGCGAATTTGTTTGTTTAACAGTATTTTAGTGTTTTTTCTTCTTGGTTTTATTGCATATTTTTCTTTTTCATCTGTTCAAACACCGGTTCAAACTTTTGCTCTTTCATCTCTTCTTCCGATAATTGTGTTAATTTTTACTTTTATAGCAAGGTATTCAATTAAAAAAGATGAAGAATTAATAAAATCGGTTGAAAGAATCAGATAATTTTTAGATTTTAATACCAACAACAATTACATCATCAACTTGGTCGTTATTCGATTTCCAAACATCGAACTCTTTTTCGATATTTTCTTTTTGAATTTCTAATGGATAAATTGAATTTTCGTGAAGCAAAGTTTTAAATCGCTTATTTAGATATTTTCTGTTCTTTTCTCCACCAAATTGATCGGGATATCCGTCGGAAAACATGTATAAAGTATCGCCTTGAACAAGGTCTATTCTGTTGTTTGAAAATCCTTCATCTTTTTCAAGATAAACACCTGCAGGCATTCTGTCTGCCTCAACTTCAACCATTTTATTGTTTCTCACAATTATTAAAGGATGATAGGCTCCGGCGTATTGAAGTTTATTGGTTTCTGTATCGAGAATAATTAATGCTAAATCCATTCCGTCTTTTGTTCCGGTTTTTTCTTCGTCTTGGCGAAGTGAAGTTTTAATTTTTAGTCTGAGATCATTTAATATTTGACCTGCCGACATTTTTTCGAAATTATAAAAATCTTCTGTAACAATTTCGTTTAAATACGATATGCCCAACATGCTCATAAATGCTCCGGGAACGCCGTGTCCGGTGCAATCTGCCGCAACAAAAATTATTGAGTTTTTAATTTTTCTTAACCAATAAAAATCTCCGCTAACAATATCTCTGGGTCTGAAAAATATAAAATATTCGTTAAAATATTCTTTTAAAATTTTTTCGGGTGGTAAAAGCGCATGTTGTATTCGGCTTGCATATTTAATGCTTGATGTTATTTGTTCGTTTTGATGTTTTATTTTGTCGTGGCTTTCGGTAAGTATAAATTTTTGATTTTCAATTTCATCTTTTTGTGCCGAAATTTCTTCTTTTTGTTGTTGTAAATCCGTATTTAATGTTTTTAATTCTTCATTTCTGTTATTAAGAATTTCATTTTTTTCTTCGATTGTTTTTTCATAACTTCTTCCAACTATTCTTGCCATTATAGTTGCCAATATTGCAATTATAAAACTGAGAAACAAAAAACCGTAAAAAAATATTTCTTTTTGGTTTTTTACTTCATCTCTTATCTCATTTATATTTTCATGAACAGCAAGCATCCAAGTTGTTCCTTTAACAGGCGACATATATACAATTTCTGTTGAATGTTCTGTATGAAAAAGACCTTGTTGAGGAATTCCGGATTTTATTATATCCTGAGTTTTACGTGTTTTGTTTTCTTTTAAATCATCAAACTCCATCGTTTGTGGAATTAACATTCCAACCATTTTAATATTTGGATGACAAATAAGTTCTGCATTTTTTTTTTCAAACATACAAATGTAACCTTTGTCTGTTTCTGTTCCGAGAATTGAATTTTGAAGTCTGTCTACTACTTTTTGCTCTGAACTGCCTGTTTTTAATTCTTCTGATAAAAACAAAGCCATTCTTTGAGCTTGTCTCTTATTGACTTCAATTTGAAGTTGCACATATTTTTTTTCCATATATTTTTGAGACAGATCCAAGCCAAAGTAACCAACAACAAGTATTACCAAAGCAACAGCCAAAAATGTCAGTATGTATAATCTTTTTTTCATTAAAAAAACACTCTAAAGTATATATAATGTAAAACGTAAATGTAATAAATAAAATTATATTTTTACAAATATCGACCCAAAATTTAAAATTGGAAAAATTTTTAATTCAAAAAACGTTTCCAATTTTAGATAAATTATTTTTAAAATTAATTTTTAAAATCCGGATTTTCAATTAAATCCATTCCGCAAACCGGGCATGTTCCGGCTTTGTCGGAATCACTTCCTTTGCAATGCATCGGGCAAATATATTTTGCAACTTTCTCTGTTTTATTTGCATCATTTTTTGTTACTTTAGACGAATCTGTCGTTTCGGATTTATTAACTTTTGCCGAGTCTGCATTAGTTTCCGAGCTTTCGGTTCCTCCGCAAGAGAATAAAAACAAAATTGCAACAATTGCAAAAGAACTCAATATTAAATTAAATTTCTTCATAATTATTTATATTTAAATTTAAAAAAATGAACTTACATTAAAAATAATCATTTTTTCTGATATTAAAAAATGTAAGTTCATTTATATTTAATTAAAACGGTAAATCTTCTTCGTCTTCCGGCGGAATATCATTTTCGTTGAAAGGCGGCGGAGCATTAAAACTGCTTTTTGCCGAACCGGCTTCTCCTTTTGTAATTTTCCAAATCCTAAGGTCGGTAAACCATTTTCCGTTGTATTCTCTGGATTCCGGATTAAAAGAAATTGTAATTTTGTCGCCTTCAATTAAATTTTTCAAATCATCGGATTTATCGCCCCAAGCCGAAAAACATACTTTTTTTGGATATTCTCCAAAAGTTTCAATTATAAATTCTTGTTTTACCCATTTTCCGAATTTTCCGTCGCCGGTTTGTACGGGTAATATTTTAAATAGTTTTCCTTCAATTTCTGTATTCATATTTTTTTGAATTAATCTTCTATTACTATTTTAATAATTTTGTCGCCTTTTCTAATTGCATCAATAACTTCAAGCCCTTCAACAACTTTTCCGAAGCATGTGTGAACTCCGTCTAAATGTGAAGTATTATTTCTTGAGTGGCAAATAAAGAATTGCGAACCGCCTGTGTTTTTTCCTGCATGTGCCATTGATAAAACGCCTTTGTCGTGATATTGATTTCCTCCTGAAGTTTCGCATTTTATTGAATATCCCGGACCGCCGGAACCTGTTCCTTGCGGACAACCGCCTTGAATTACAAAATCGGGAATTACTCTGTGAAAAGTAAGTCCGTCATAAAATCCTTTTTTTGAAAGTTTTACAAAATTTTCAACTGTTATAGGAGTATCGTTATCATAAAATTCTATTTTCATGTCTCCTTTCTCGGTGAATATTGTTCCTTTTGTCATATTGAAATTTATTATTTTATTGATATTAATTCTACTTTAAAAATAAGTGTTGCAAACGGTTTGATATCATCTCCGGCTCCTCTTGAACCGTAAGCTAAATTTGAAGGAAGATACAATTCCCAAACGTCTCCTTCTTTCATTAGTTGAAGAGCTTCGGTCCAGCCTGCAATAACTTGTGTTACACCAAATACGGCAGGTGTTCCTCTTTTGCAGGATTTAAGAAGGCTCTTGCGGATATTTTGTATGAACTGTCAAAAACGGTACCGTTGATTAATCGTCCTTCATAATGAACTTCAACATTATCTGATGCTAAAGGTGTTTTTCCGCTGCCGGATTTAATTACCATATATTGCAATCCGCTTTTTGTGGTTATTACACCTTTTTTCTTTGCATTTTCTTTCAAAAAAGTTTCGCCTTCTTTAACAATTTCTTCATGTTTTGAAGCTTCTTTTTTATCAAAAAAACCTTGAATAAAAGTTGCCGATTCGTCGTTTGTCATTAATGCTTTTTCGGCATAAAAATCTTCAAAAGCTTTTGCTATTGCAAGCGGATTCAAATTACTAATGTCTTGTGATTTTAAGTTGTATGCAATATTTATTCCGAGAGCATAACTTAATGAGTCGTTTTCGTTTTCAATTTTCACTTTACTAATTTTTTGAGCCTCGGATATTGAAAATATCCCGACAATTGTTAATAATAATAGTATTTTTTTCATTTTTATTCATTTTTATATTTAACAAAAATAAGAACTTCCTATTCCAAATAAAAATATTATTTTTAAAATTGATTAACCTTTTTATAATATTGCATCTATCAACTATAGAACTTTAAATATGTACGAAAATAACACTAAAACCCAAAATTTATGAAAATTAGATTATTAATTTTAATGTTTATTGTTTCTCATTCGGCATTTTCGCAAAAATATACTATTAGCGGATATGTTGAAAATTCCGAAAATTCCGAAAAAGTTATCGGAGCAGCTTTATTCGATGCGAATATAACAAACCTTGGAACATTATCAAATTCATACGGATATTACAGCATTACAATTCCTTCAAAAAAAGTAAAATTTACTGCTTCTCAAGTTGGATATATTGCTATGCAAATTGAGTTTGAGCTTATAAAAGATACTGTTATCAATTTCAAATTATTACCTGCAACAGAATTAGAACAAGTTGAAGTTTATTCACAAAAAAATGTTGCAAACCAATCGCAAATGAGTGCGGTTGATATTCCAATAACAACAATTCAAAAAATGCCGATGTTGCTCGGCGAAGTTGATGTTTTAAAAGCAATTCAACTTTTGCCCGGAGTTCAAAGCGGAACAGAAGGAACAAGCGGAATATATGTTAGAGGCGGAGGTTCCGACCAAAATTTAATTTTAATTGACGGAGTTCCGGTTTATAATGTTAATCACTTATTCGGATTTTTCTCAATTTTTAATGCCGATGCAATAAACGATGTAACTCTCATAAAAGGCGGATTTCCCGCACGTTACGGAGGAAGACTTTCTGCTGTTTTGGATATCAAAATGAAAGAAGGAAATTTAAAAAAATTCAGCGGTTCTGCTTCAATCGGACTAATTTCATCAAAATTGACTTTTGAAGGACCTATTATAAAAGATAAAAGTTCGTTTATTGTTTCATTAAGAAGAACTTATATCGACGTTCTTTCATGGCCTATTCAGAAAATTGCCGTTGCAAAAAATTCCGATAACATGAATTTTAAAGCCGGGTATTTCTTTTGGGATTTGAATGCAAAAGTAAATTATAAACTTTCCGAAAAAGACAGAATTTTTCTGAGTGTGTACACAGGAAAAGACAAAGCATATTCAAATTCGGAATATACGATGACGGATATGGAAGATAAACTGACAAGCGGTTTGGATTGGGGAAATATTACTTCTGCATTTAGATGGAATCATAGTTTTGCAAAAAAAATGTTTTCAAACACAACTTTAACTTTTAGCAGATATTTATTTAATGTCAGTTTTTCTGAATATTACAAAGATATTACCAACAATTACAGCACCGATATGTCTTTTGAGTATTTATCGGGAATTCAAGATGTTTCTATTAAAAATGATTTTGATTACCGACCTTCGCCTGCACATACAATTAAATTCGGTATGAATTATACTTATCACACTTTCACTCCGGGAATAAACGCTTTTAAAGTTAGTTCCGATATGGTTGACGAAAAAATTGATACAACTTATGGTGATATGCCTATTTATGCAAACGAATATTATGTTTACGTAGAAGACGATATAAATGTTTTCAAAAATTTAAAAGCAAATGTCGGAGTTCATTATTCCGGATTTTATGTAAACAATACTTATTATCAATCTGTTCAACCAAGAGTTTCGGCACGATTCCTTATCAGTGAAAATGTTTCTATAAAAGCAGCATATTCCGAAATGACTCAATATCTTCATTTACTAACAAACTCTACAATCGGATTGCCCACAGATTTGTGGTTGCCTGTTACAGAAAATGTAAAACCGCAAAATTCTACTCAATATGCTGCCGGAATTTTTTGGTCTATCGGAAATAAATACGATTTGAGTATTGAAGGATATTATAAAACAATGGATAATTTAATTGAATACAAAGAAGGAGCAAGTTTTTTTAGCGGTTTCGACGAAACAAACAATTCTGCAAGAGCTTGGGAAAATAAAATTGAAACCGGCGGAAAAGGCGAATCTTACGGAATGGAAGTTTTATTAAGAAAAAATATCGGTAAAACTACAGGTTGGATTGGCTACACACTTTCTTGGTCTACAAGGCAATTTGAAAATATTAATTTTGGACAAGAATTTCCATATTCTTATGACAGACGACACGATATCGGAATTGTTGTAACTCACGCTTTTAACGAAAGAATTGATATTGGAGCAACTTGGGTTTACGGAACCGGAAATTCATACACGCTTGCTCTTGAAAGATATTTGTCTATTCCTGCTTACGATTATTACGGAATTCCATATCCAAACCTTGTTAATCATATAGGAAACAGAAACAATTTTAGAATGCCCGCTTATCACAGATTAGATTTAAATGTAAATTTTCATAAAGAAAAAAAACACGGAAACAGAACTTGGAGCGTTGGTGCGTATAATGCCTACAACAGAAAAAACCCTTTTTATCTTGATTTCGGATACGACGATAACGGAAAAAGAGCATTAATTCAATACAGCATTTTCCCTATTATTCCTTCTGTTAGTTATAAATTTGATTTCTAAAAAATAAACAGATGAAACATCCATGTAAGTCTCTCGACACACAAGAGAATGATTATTTAGGATGTTCCTATGTAACCTATTAAATTAAAAATATAAACACATGAAAAAAATATTTATTATAATTTTCGGTCTTTTAACAATTTTATCTTGCGAAAAAATTATTGACCTTGAAATACCCGATTCCGAAAGAAAAATTGTTTTCAACGGAATTATGAATCCCGACAGCACAATAAAAATTCAAGTATCTCAAAGTTTAGGAATTTTGGAAGACGAATTAAATCTAAAATATCTTGAAGATGCAGATGTAACAATTTTTGAAGACGGAATTGAAATTGAAAAAATGACACACACTGTTTCCGGAATTTTCACATCAACTGTTGTTCCCGCTTTAAATAAAACGTATAAAGTTCAGGTTGAAAACACAAATTTGCCAACGGCTGAAGCTTCTTCAAAAATTCCGGAATTAGTTGAAATTACAAAATTAGATACTATTACAGTTGTTACAACAACTCACGATGAATTCTCAAATACCGATTATTATTCGACTAACATAAGATTTGAAATAAATTTTGACGATCCTGAAAGTGTTGATAATTATTACTTTGTTGGAATTTCTATGTACGAACCAATTTATGACGAAACCTACACAACCATTATTGACTCAATGGAATATTTCACATATTTTATGTCGGAAGATATTGTTTTACAAAATACTGAAAGTCAATTTACTTTGAACAGCATTTCGGGACAAGCTTTTTCCGACGAAAAAATAAATGGATTCAGTTATAAATTAAAAATAGAAACCGGAATTCCAACTTACGGCGAAGCATATTTTACTGGTTCAACATACAATGTTTATATGATGTCAATCACAAAAGATTTGTATTTGCATATTTTATCATACAACAAAGCTCAGTATTCCTCAAACGACCCGTTTACCCAGCCTGTTCAAATATTTTCTAATATAACTGACGGTTTAGGTATTTTTTCTGCAATTAATATTACCAAAAAATCTGTCTACGTAAAATTCTAAACTTTAGAATTCATCAATGAAAAAGTCATTCCTAATTTAAAAAAATATATTTAGGAATGACTTTTTTATTTTTAAATTGATTTTTTAAACAATTACAGAAACATCGCCCGGTATAAACCATTTTCCTTGTGCTCTCATAACTTGTTCAATCACATCGCGAACGCAACCTTCGCCGCCTTCTCTGTCGGAAATATAATGTGAAATGCCTTGAATTTCTTCAACAGCATCAGCCGGACATGTTGCTAAACCCGACATTTTCATTGGTTCGTAATCCGGAATATCGTCTCCCATATATAAAATTTCTTCGGGTTTGAGATTATATTTCATATAGAAATCTTTGTAATCATCAACCTTGTCGGAAGATGACAAATAAATATCGGTAACACCAAGTAAATTAAATCTTTGTTTAACCGAAACAGAATTTCCGCCGGTAATAATTGCCACAATAAATCCTTTTTGAATTGCAGTTTTCACTGCAAAACCGTCTTTCACATTCATAAATCGCATTAAATCGCCGTCGGTGCTTAGAATTACGTTATTAGAAAATACTCCGTCAACATCAAACACAAAAGCTTTTATGTCTTTTAATCTTTCTTTAAAATTATCCATTATTTTTGTTTTGTAAATTTTTCAATACTTTCGCTCACAAAACTATATATTTTAATTAAATCGGGATAATTTTTCAGCATTTCCTTATGTTTTTCCAAAATAAATTTATCGTCTCTCACAGCCGGACCTGTTTGAGCATCAACCGGTTTTAATATCGAAATCTTATTTGTAGTTTCTTCAATTAGCGGAATAAGTAAATCGAAATTAAGGTTATTTTCAGTCATAATTTTTTCGGCAACAGAATACATGTGATTAGAAAAATTGCAAGCAAAAACGGCTGCCAAATGTAAAATACTACGTTGTTCGCTCGTCATTTCTTTTATTTTGAAAGATATTGAATTTACTAATTCGTTTACTTTTTTCAAATTATCTGTTGAATTCGCTTCAATACAAAAAAATATTTCCGAAAAATTCACATTTTTACTTTTGGTAAAAGTTGAAACAGGATAAAGTACTCCAATATTTTCCGACAAATTTAAAAGCACTTTCATATCAACACTTCCAGATGTATGAATCACAAGTTTATTGTTTACAATATTTTTTAATATTTCATTTTCTGCCAATTCGGAAATTGCCGAATCTGAAATCGAAATAATATATAAATCGGCTTCATTGCTTAATTCTTCAATATTTGAAGTATAATTTGAATTTATTTTTTCGGCAAGTTCTTTTGCTGCGGAAATTTCTTTATCAAAAATTTGAATTACATTATTTCCGCAATCTGAAAAAGCTTCAGCTAAATGCCAAGCTAAATTTCCTGCTCCGATATAAACAATTTTCATAAGATCGATTTTTTTAGTAAAATAAAAAAAACTTTGGCAAATTAGCTTCACCAAAGTTTAAATTTTATAAAAATAATTTATCTAAAGAAAAATTAATTTCCTGCTTTGAATTTTTTGAAAGCTGCATTTAGTTTTGGAACAACGTCAAAAGCATCGCCGACAATACCGTAGTTTGCCGATTCGAAGAACGGAGCATCTTTATCTGTATTAATAACAACCATTACTTTTGAACCGTTAACTCCGGCTAAATGTTGAACTGCACCTGAAATTCCAATTGCAATATATAAATTTGGAGCCACAACTTTACCTGTTTGTCCAACATGTTCATGATGCGGTCTCCAATCCAAGTCGGTTACCGGTCTTGAACAACATGTTGCAGCACCAAGAATTTCGGCCATTTCTTCAACCATTCCCCAATTTTCGGGACCTTTTAAACCTCTTCCGCCCGAAACTAAAATTTCGGCATCGGTAACAGAAAGTTTTCCGGTTGTTTTCACAACTTCAACAGGTTTTGCACCAAACATATCGGCAGAAATTTCTGCGTTAAAATCTTCTAAAACAGCAGTTACCGGAGCTTCAATAACTTTAAAAGAATTTTGAGTTAGCGTTAAAACTTTTACATCAGATGTAATTACCATATCGGCAAAAGCTTTTCCGGAAAATGCTTTTTTGCGAACTGTAAAAGGAGCTAAACTCGAAGGAATTCCAACTGCTGCGGGAACAAGTCCTGCATCCATTTTCACTGCAACTCTTGATGAAATTGCTTTTCCGTTTGGATTATTTGCAAAAATAACAACATCGGCATTTACTTTTTTTGCTGCTTGAACAATTGCCGAAGCATGAGCTTGAGAAGAAAAATCATTAAGCTCTGCATTTTTTACCGAAATAATTTTTGAAGCACCATATTTTGAAAGTTCATTCAAAACTCCTGCATCAACAGTTCCAATTGTAACTGCTACAACTTCGGAATTTTCAACTTTCGCAATTTCTTTTCCGTAGCTGATTAATTCGTAAGTTGATTTTTTAAATTTACCGTCAAAATTTTCGGTATATACTAAAATTGCCATAATTTCTAATTTTTAAATTTGTTAATTAAACCAATAAAGACCTTAAATTATTTTTGCTTCTTCGTGCAATAATCTAACAAGTTCTTCAACATTATCGGGCGAAACTAATTTGCAAGCAGGTTTACTTTCGGGTAAAAAATGTTTGCTAACATTTGTTTTTAAAACTTGTGCAACAGGTTCTTTAACATCAAGAGTTTTTCTTCTTGCAGCCATAATTCCTCTCATTCCCGGTATTCTTGGTTCTTTTGCAAAATCTTTTCCGGCACTTGTAACAAAAGGAAAACTTGCAACAACAACTTCTTTTCCACCGTCAATTTCTCTTTCCATTTTAGCTCCGTTGCCTTCAATTTCAAATTTTGTTGCTCCGGTAACAGAAGGTAAACCTAATATTTCGGCAATCATTCCGTCAACTTGTCCGCCGTTATAATCAATAGATTCTTTTCCGGTAACAATAAAATCATAACCGCCTGTTTTAAAAACTTCGGCAATTTGTTTTGCTACAAAAAACGCATCTGTTGCGTCGGCGTTTACTCTGACGGCTTCATCAGCTCCCATTGCAAGAGCTTTTCTGAGAGTTGCTTCTGTTTCTTCTTTGCCGACATTTATTGCAGTTATATGCAAGTCGGTTCCGGCATCTTTAATATCGAGCAATCTCGTTAATCCTAATTCTTCGTACGGACCAATAATGTATTGAATATCGGTTGTGTCAAATTTGGTGTCGTTATCTGTAAATCTGATTTTTGAAGTAGTGTCGGGCACGTGTCCGATACAAATTAGAGCTTTCATATTCAAATATTTTAATTAATGAATTTATTATGCAAACATAATAAATTTTACTTAAAATAAAATATTTTTGGAATGAAATTTAAAGAAATATTTCACAAATAAAAACAATAATAAAATTAAATAATTTCACTAAACAAAATAATATAAAAAAAAATGTTATATTTGCGAACTTTTAAAATCCGAAGAATAAGATATTTCTGCCTCAAAAACAGCAATTTATAATACAAAAAAACAATTTTAAATACATTTATGGATAATTTTAATTTCTCCGGATTGTCGCCGGAATTACTTAAAGCAGTAATTGAAAAAGGCTTTGAAAAACCCACACCCATACAAGAACAAACAATTCCATACATTTTGGAATCTGACAACGATTTGATAGCCTTAGCACAAACAGGAACAGGAAAAACAGCAGCTTTCGGCTTACCGATAATTCAAAAAATCAATAAAAATTCTAAAGATACCCAAGCACTTATACTTTGCCCTACCAGAGAATTATGTGTACAAGTGGCAAATGATTTAACGGATTATTCTATTTATTCAGATAAATTATTTGTTGTTCCCGTATATGGCGGAGCAAGTATTGATACACAAATACGAGCACTTGGAAAAGGAGCTCAAGTTGTTGTAGGAACTCCCGGAAGAACAGTAGATTTAATAAAAAGAAAAAAATTAATTCTCAACAACGTTAAAATTTTAGTTCTCGACGAAGCAGATGAAATGCTTTCAATGGGATTTAAAGATGAACTTGACGAAATTTTAGAACAAACAGGAAAAGAAAAACAAACACTTCTTTTTTCTGCAACAATGCCTTTAGAAATAGCAAAAATTGCTAAAAAATACATGAATTCTCCAAAGGAAATTACTGTAGGTTCAAAAAATGCCGGAGCAGAAAATGTTGACCATATATATTACATGGTTAATGCAAAAGACAGATATTTGGCTCTAAAAAGAATTGCAGATGTTAACCCTAATATTTATGGAATTATTTTTTGCAGAACAAGACACGAAACCAAAGAAGTTGCAGACAAATTAATGCAAGACGGATACAATGCAGACGCACTTCACGGTGATTTATCGCAAGCTCAAAGAGATTTTGTAATGAATCGTTTTAGAGAAAAACATTTACAACTTCTTGTTGCAACAGACATTGCAGCCAGAGGACTTGATGTAAACGATTTATCTCACATAATAAATTACAATTTACCCGACGAACTCGAAATTTATATTCACAGAAGCGGAAGAACAGGAAGAGCCGGAAAAAGCGGAACTTCTATTACAATTATTCACAGCAGAGAACAAAGAAAAATAAAACAACTTGAAGAAAAAACCAAGAAAAGATTTATTAAAACATTAGTTCCCGCAGGTAAAGAAATCTGTGAAAAACAACTTTTTAATTTGATTGACAAAATTGAAAATACAGAAGTTGACGAAGCTCAAATTGAGCCGTTTATGTCTGTAATTTACAAAAAATTATCTTGGTTAAGCAGAGAAGATTTGATAAAACATTTTGTTTCAGCCGAATTCAACAGATTTTTAGCATATTACAAAGATGCAAGAGATATGAATGTTCTTGAAAAAGAAAGAGGAGATGACAGAGGCGACAGAAGAGACAGACGTGACAGAGACAGAGACAGAGGCGATAGAAGAGACAGAGGTGACAGAGGAGACAGAAGAGATTCAAAAGACAGAAGCTCAAAAAGCGGTTCAGATAAATTTGAAAGAAGAAGTTTTGGAGGCGACTTTTCAAGATTTTTCATAAATATAGGGAAAAAAGATAATCTTAACCCTGCAAAATTAATTGGAATTATCAATGATAATATAAAAAATTCTTCGGCCGAAATTGGTAAAATTGATATTCTCGGAAGTTTTTCATTTTTTGAAATTGAAAAAAAATTCGAAAAAGATGTTTTGAAAAATTTCAAAGATGCAACATTTAACGGAATTGATATTTCTGTTGAAATGTCTAACGCACAAAAAGAAAAATCTCCAAAAAATAAGTATAAAGACAAAAGTAAATAATAATTAATAATATAGGCTGCCATAAAACGACAGCCTTTTTTATTTATATTTTTTTTTATTTTTGTGAATGAAATACAATTTGTAATTTTGGGTAGTTATATTTTTTTCAAAATCAAAATAAATTAATGGATTTATCTGTAAATTATTTAGGATTCAAGCTCAAAAACCCCATAATTATAGGGAGTTCAGGCTTAACAAACTCTTTAGACAAAATAATAAAACTTGAACAAAACAACGCAAGCGCCATTGTTCTAAAATCTTTATTTGAAGAACAAATTTGTGCCGAGTTCGATAGAAAATCTCAAACAAATGAATACCAATATACTGAGGCTTTCGATTACTTAAACAGCTACAATCAAAACCACAGTGTTGACGAATATCTTCAACTTATCGAAGATGCAAAAAAAGCCGTAGATATTCCGATTATAGCAAGCATAAATTGCGTTTCCGACAGTAATTGGATATCATTTGCAAAAAAAATTGAAGCAGCAGGAGCCGATGCTCTTGAACTAAACATTGCGATACTTCCTTCCGACAGTAAATTCAGCAGTGAACAAAACGAAGAAATTTATTTTAAAATATTAGAAAAAGTTCACAGAGCAATTGCTATTCCAATTGCAATAAAAATAAGTTCATATTCATCAGGTTTAGCAAAATTTGTCCAAAAACTTGACTGGAGTCAATATGTGAAAGGAATTGTGATGTTCAACCGGTTTTATTGTCCGGATATTGATATAAATAATATGAAAATAGTTCCTTCCGCAGTTTTCAGCACAGAAGAAGAAATAACTACATCATTACGTTGGGTTGCCTTATTAGCAGATAAAACGATTTGCGACATAGTTGCCTCTACAGGAATACATACAGGCGAAGGAGTTATAAAACAACTACTTGCAGGGGCTGATGCAGTTCAAATAGTTTCTGCAATTTATAAACACGGTCCCGAATATATAAAAGCAATTCTTGAAGAAATTACGACTTGGATGAAAGAAAATAATTTTAATTCTATTGACGATTTCAAAGGAAGACTTAACAGCAAAAACATTAAAAATCCTTCGTCGTTTGAAAGGATTCAGTTTATGAAATATTATGGAAGTATAGAATAATAATAATAACAAAAAAAAATGGACGAAATTATCTTAAACAGCGTAGTAACCAGCATCATACAGGTTTCGCCTACGATGAAAATCTTTAGAATTACTCCCGATGGTTGGGATTTACCCGAATTTGAAGCAGGACAATTTGCTGCACTTGCACTTCCCGGCTCGGTAGAACGACATCCGGAAGCAGATCCCGACAGAGAAGATGTTGAACCGGATAAATTAATAAAAAGAGTTTATTCAATTGCTTCATCATCAAAAGCCAAAGAATATATTGAATTTTACATAACAATGGTTCGCTCAGGTTCGTTAACTCCTCGCCTTTTTAACTTGAAAATGGGAGATAGAATTGATTTAGGAAAAAAAGCTGTAGGAATGTTCACATTAGATCAAGTTCCGACAGGAAATAACGTGGTTCTTATTGCAACAGGAACAGGAATTGCACCTTATATCAGCATGATTCGTTCTAATGCAATGTTGGCCGGAAAAAATCACATTGCAGTAATTCACGGAGCAGCAAACTCTTGGGATTTGGGTTACTCATCGGAATTAAATCTTATAGAAAGTATTTCAGATAAATTTAACTATTTACCCACAATTCTTGAACCGCAAAAAGAACACGCTAAATGGAACGGAGATACAAGATTTATTCAAGATATGTGGACAGGAAACGTAATTGAAAAAGCTTGGGGATTTAAACCAACTCCCGACAATACTCACGTATTTTTGTGCGGAAATCCAAAAATGACATCAAGCATGCAAGAAGCACTTGAAAAAGAAGGATTTATTGAACATTCAAAAAGAACTCCGGGACAAATTCATGTTGAAAAATGGTAATTTAAAAATTTTCTTAATCAAATACCGTTAATGAAAATTAAAAGATTAAAAAAAATACCATATATTTGTTAAAATTTTAATTAAATATTATGAAAGAAGGAATAGTAAAATTCTTTAATGAAACCAAAGGATTCGGATTTATTAAAGATGCCGAAACAGGACAAGAATATTTTGTTCATGTATCAGGTGTTATTGACAAAATCAAAGAAGATGACAAAGTAACCTTTGAACTTATCGAAGGAAGAAAAGGATTAAATGCAATAGATGTTAAACTGGCTTAAGTTATAATATATATTGATTACAGTAATTCTTGAGCCTCGCAAATTGCGAGGCTTTGTTTTTTAATCTTATTAAATAAATTATTACATTTATCAAAAATTATTTTCTTTAAAAATGGGATACACTTTAAAACAAATTGTCAAACAAAATTCACACTCACGAATTTTCAAAAACCTTGCAGCATTCGGCAGAGCAATTAACAGATTTTATGAAAACAGAAATCACGATTTATACAGCAACGGAGAAGAAACAATTATAAAAAAAATTGCAAAACTAAACCCGAAAACAATTTTTGATGTTGGCGCAAATGTTGGAAAATATGCAAAAGTTCTAAGAAAAGAATGTACAGATTCAAAAATTTATTGTTTCGAACCTGTCGAATCAACCTTCAATATCCTTAAAAAGAATATTGAAGCATTAAAAAATATTGAAGCCGTAAACAAAGGATTCTACAAAGAAAATTGTTCAATGCAAATCAATCTTTTTGAAAGCGACACACATTCAACAATATACGAACTTGAGAACATTACTAAAAAAGCTGTAAAAACTGCAGAAATAAGTTTGATAAAAGGCGATGATTTTATGGCTGAAAATAATATTGATAAAATTGATTTTTTAAAACTTGATGTTGAAGGAGCCGAGTTTGATGCTATTGAAGGTTTTCAGATTGCACTCAAAAACAAAAGAATTAGAGCAATTCAGTTTGAATACGGATATATAAACATAAGAACAAAAAAATTACTTATTGATTTTTATGAATATTTGGAAACTTTTGGATATAAAACAGGTAAAATTTTTCCTAAAAAAGTGGAATTCAGAAAATATAATTTTTTGGAAGAAGATTTTTTAGGACCAAATTTTATTGCTGTCAGCAAAGATGACACCGAAATTATTAAATTGTTGGAAAAGAAATAAATAATGGTTTAGAGAAAAAACCTTGATTTATAATTTTTGAATTTCAGTTTTCAGTTTTCAGTCAACAGTCTACAGAAAAAAAGCTGCAGACTGAAGACTGTAAACTGTAAGGTATTTACTAAAACATATTTATTAGAAGACCTTTATTTAAATGATTTATTTTATTCCCGCAATTTTTTCCAACATATCTGTTGTCAAAGATTTTGGTCTTTCGAGCGGATAACCCAAAGCTCTGTCCCAAGTAATATTTGCTAAAACTCCAATTGCTCTTCCAACACCAAACATAACTGTGTAGAAATCATATTCGGTAATTCCGTAGAACCATTGAATAACACCCGATTGAGCATCAACATTTGGCCATGGATTTTTTGCTTTTCCTTTTTCCAACAAAATTGGAGGAACAACTTTAAACAACATATCAACATATTTGAAAATTTTGTCGTTTGGAAGATGTTTTACGCAAAAGTCGCGTTGCGATTGGTATCGAGGATCTGTTTTGCGAAGTACAGCGTGTCCGAATCCCGGAATAACTTGTCCGCCGTCTAAGGTTTCGCGAACAAATTTACCCATTAATTCTTCTGTTGGTTCTTGTCCTTGTAATTTATCCATAACATCTTGTAACCAACGTAAAACTTCTTGGTTTGCCAATCCGTGTAACGGACCTGCTAAGCCGTTTAAACCTGCCGATAATGAATAATAAGCATCAGAAAGAGCAGAAGCCACAAGGTGAGTTGTGTGTGCCGAAACGTTTCCCGATTCATGGTCGGAATGCAAAATGAAATACATTCTTGCAACGTCGTCATAAGGTGCGGCAATTCCCATCATGTGAGCAAAGTTTGAACCAAAATCCATTTTTGAATCAGCAGCAATAATTGCATTTCCTTTATATTTGTATCTATAAATAAATGCGGAAATTTCGGGAAGTTTTGCCAAAATGTCGGTTGAATCTTCATACATTGTATCCCATGCATCAAGTTTTTTGAAACCTTCTTCATACCATTTTGCAAATTTTGATTCTCGTTGCATTGCTAAAATTGCTGTTGACAACATTACCATCGGATGTGAATCTGCAGGCATTGCTTTTAATATATCAAAAACATATTGAGGAACTTTGCTTCTTGCTTGGAAATCGGCAATAACTTCATTGGTTTGTTCCATTGTAGGAATTTCGCCTGTTAACAAGAAAAACCAAAATGCTTCAACATAAGGATAATCTTTTCCTGCCGGTTTTGGCAATGCATCCATAGTTTCGGGAATTGTTTTTCCTCTAAATCTGATTCCTTCTTGTGGGTCGAGATAAGAAATGTCGGTTACGAGCGATTTAATATCTCTCATTCCGCCAATAAGTTGTTCCATTGTAACTTCACCTACTTTTACATCTGTAAATTCTTTTAGAAGACGAGTTGTTCTTGGACGATGTTCTTCAATTTTTTGCAGTAATAGTTTTTTTAGTGTTGACATAATATTTTTGTTTTGGGATTAAATATTGAATGATAAAGATAAATAAATATAAAACAAATTGTAATGCCGAAAAACATGTTATATATCAATCCGGATATGTTTTTAAATATAGTTATCTATTTTGCTTGCTTTTTAGGGCTTAATGAATCTATTGTTAAAAATTCACCAAATATTTTCACTTCATTTGTAAGTTCCAATATCTTTTCTGGACTAATAACAATAAGCCTTCCGCTCTTTTTTCCTGCCTCAACCGACGATAAAATTATATAATTTCCGTCGGGCGAAAAATCGGCTTTCTTTACTTTTCCTTTATCTTTATATCTAAATATTTCGTTCCCCGAAATGTCATATAATTTAATTGTATTATCATCGCCGGCTGTTAAAATATTTTTTGAATCGTCGGAAAATTCTACAGAATTTACTTGATTTTCATATCCTTCAAAATATTTTACAAGTTTTCCTGAATTTGTCCACAAAGCAGCTTTATCGTCTTTTCCGGTTGTAGCAAAATATTTTCCGTCGGGCGAATAAACAACGCTCATTGCTTGTCCGTCGTGAGCATTTATTTTAAATATTTCTTTTCCTTCAAAATTATACGAAATTATATTGCCTGTTTCATTTGCTGCCAAAAAATTTTTCCCGTCGGGAGAAGTTGTAATGCAGTTAATTACAAAATTTGTTTTGATAACTTTATCGGGTTTTGATTTTCCGGCTTGCCAAATTATAATTGTGCTGTCAACAGAAACACTGATAACAAATTTACTGTCGGCAGTAAAAACGGCACAGCTAACTTTTTGTTTATGAAACTCATGAAACATTTTAATGTTCGATTCTAATTCCCAAACACGCACCGTTTTGTCGTTTCCGGCAGAAACAATATATTTTTGGTCGGAAGAAAAATTCAATGAATTTATTCTTTTTTTATTTCCTCTAAATTCCTTAATCACATCGCCTGTTAAATCTCTAAGTTGAATTAACGAATCGCCTGCGGTAAAAATATTTAATCCGGTTTTTGAAAAGTATGCAAAATCAATATTTTTTATTTCGGCAAGCGGATTTAATAAACGCCCGAAACTCCAACTTCGTATTGTTTTATCGGAACTCACGGTAATAATTCTGTTTGAATTTTCGGCAAAAACTGCATCGGTTACATTTGCTTTGTGACCTTGCAAAACACCGACAAATTCGCCGGAAGAAAGCCAAACAGCAGAAGTTTTATCTTGGCATGATGTTATTATTTTATCGCATTCCGAAGAAAAATAGGCCGAATTTATCCAATCGGAATGTGCTCTGAAAATAATTGTTTCTTCGGTTTGTAAATCAATAGTTTCGACCAAATAATTTTTTCCTTTCAAATCGTTTATTGCTGTTAAAACTTTTTTGGAATCGCCCGAAAAAACAAGGCTTTGAATCATTGGTTGGTAATATGAATTTGCCGTTGCCGCTTTTATACTTTTAATAAACTTACATTCAGCGTCATAAATACGAATTTCGGAATCGTTGGCAACAGCAATTGTTTTTCCGTCGGGCGAAATATCGGCGGCATAAATATCAAAATCGCTTTCAAAAACCAATTTATTTTCGCCGGTTTCGATATTATATTTCACAACTTGATAATTTTGTGAAACGAGAATATTTTTTTTATCCTTAAAAAATTTAATTAACCAAACAGGAGAATCAAATGCTTCTATTTCTTTCTCTTTTACACCTTGAAAATTGAAAAAATGAATTTTCCCCGAATAATCGGCATAATAAAATTGATTTCCTTTATCGAAAAATCCAAAAACGGTAACTGTTTTATCTTCTTTTATATTGAATAAATCTTTTCCTTTATCGTCGATAATATCAAAATAAAAAGAATTTTTCTTCTTTGTTAAAACCGCAATGTGCTTTGCGTCGGCCGATATTTTGGCATTAATAATTTTATTGTCGATATTTTTTATAATCGCATAAAAAACCTCGGCTTTGTAATATGAATTTAACAAAGCGCTGTATGCCGACAAATTATCTTTATTCAAATTATAGGCATATTCGGCGTAACGAAAACTCAATGTCGGGTCTTCGTTTAAATATCTGAAAGAATAAGCCGAATACATATTTGATTTTGCAAATATCTCATTTTCTTTGGCTTGCTTTCGCAAATAATTAAAAATAAGAACAAAAACAATTGCGAAAAACAATATTGCCAATGTGCTGAAATTAAAATATTTGCTTTTATTTTTAACAGTTTCTATTTTTTCTTTTAAATTGATATTTTCTTCAATTAAATTCTTTGATTTCAGTTGTTCAAACATAAAATCCGATTTCAAAGCATAAGATTTTTCCGAATTTATATCTGTTGAAATTTCAAGAATTTCTTCCAACTCAATAAAATGTGCTAATAAAAGAGGGTAATTTTCCCTGATTTCAAATTCTTTGTTCCACAAATTATTTTCCGATGACTTTGATTTACAGAAATTTACAAGTTCATTTATAAGTTCCGAAGAAATATTTTGAAGAAATAAATTGAGCTGAAAATCATAAATTTCACGAGCAGAAATTTTCTCGTTAAGTGATTCTGAATTTATTTCAAAATAATTTCCTAAAATCTGAATATCAATTGGTTTTAAAACATTTTGAACTGAAATTTCAGATATTATTTCAGATATTTTTTCTTTTTCGATATTAAAAGAATCTAATGCAAAATTATTTTTTTCGGAATATTTTGAAGAAAAACCAAGTGTTTTTGAAATAATCTTAATGGCAGAATTATTGTCGAAATATTTTAGTTCTAAAGAATTTTTAGATAACTCGTCGGAGAAATTAATTCGACCAAAAATATTATTGACATTATCCGAACAAACAGAAAAAACAATTTTTGTTTCAATTGGTTTTTCGAGCAAACTTTTTCCGGAATCGGAAAGTAAATTGTTGTTTTGTGAAATTTTATTTTCAACATGAATTTTAAATCTTTCCGGAATTTCTTTGGTATTTATTTCGTTGATAATATCAAAAAAGTCGTTTTCAAAATCTTTTCTTCCCAAAAAAATATCTTCAAAATTATCAAAAATCAGAATCAAAGATTTTTCTTCGTCGGGGTTAGATTGAATTTTCTTAAGCTTAACCCAAAAATCTGAAAACCCTTCAAATAAAACATCGGTATAACTAATTGACGGAATAATATTTGCAATTCCTCTTGAAAGAAATTCATTTGCAGAAATGTTTTGTAAATTAATGTTTTTAAAATCGAAATAAACAACATTAAACATTCCGCTGTTTTTCAAAAGCGGTATTAATCCTGCATTTAAAAGCGATGTTTTTCCGGCACCTTTTGGCGAATGCAACAAAACTTTTTGCTCAAAACCTGCAAGTTGATATAATCTTTTTAATTCCTCTTCTCTTGCAAAAAAAATATCGGAATCCTCTTCTTTGAAGCATTTATAAGCCTTAAACCTTTTTCTTAAATCTTCCATATTAATAAAATTCTAAATCGGGGTTAAATATACATAACTTTTTGTAAATGCTTAATTATTATTTTAATGAAATTTAATTTTTATATTATTTAATTTTGAATTAAAATTACATTTCAATTTAAAATTTAAAAAAATGATAAAACAAATAATTCACACCGACAAAGCTCCAAAAGCAGTAGGACCATACAGTCAAGCCGTTAAAGCAGATTCAACACTTTATGTTTCGGGTCAAATTCCGATAAATCCGGAAACGGGAAAATTTGTTGAAGGCGGAATAAAAGAACAAACCGAACAAGTAATGAAAAATATTTCGGCAATTTTAAACGAAGCCGGGTACAGTTTTTCCGATGTTGTAAAATCAACATGTTTACTTAGCGACATGGCAAATTTTGCCGAAATGAACGAAGTTTACGGAAAATATTATCCGGAAAATCAACCTGCAAGAGCCGCTTTTGCCGTAAAAGGACTTCCGCTTGGTGCATTGGTTGAAATTGAAACAATTGCCGTAAAATAAATTTTACATATTTTAACAGCAAATATAAGAACTTGTTTTGATGAACATACGTATTAGCATATTCATTAATAATTTTCTATGCGAAAAATCAACAACATTTTCAGAAAAATAATAATTTTTCTGATAGTAATTTCATTAAAACAAGTTTCATTTTCTCAAATATCTTCTTTTGATGATTTATGCCAAAACCCTGCTTTTCACGATACAATTGCTTTAATTTGGGATAATTACAAACCTTTTATTGAAGGTAAAATTAAAAACTCTCAAGAAGACACATATAATCTTTATGATGTTCAAATTTCAACAAATATTCTTCTGAAATATGCATTTAACAAAAAAAAATATTTTCTTGTTGACGATTTGCTGAATACTTTTTTGAAAGCAGCACTTACATTAGATACATTACAAACATACAGATTTATATACTTTTATCCTGAAAATATACCCAAAGAATCGGTAATGAATATGGGTAAACCTTATTCGATGTGGATAGACGGAACAAGCAAAATAAATCCTACAGAAGAAGATATATTATCGAGCAGTCAGTTTTTATCTATGGTTTCCGAAGCAATATTTGAAATTGCTATGATTAAAAAAACCGAAAGAACACAAACAATGACTGATTTTGTAAAGAAATATTCTCCGATATTGGATTCGCACTATGAAAGATGGATAAAAGGAATTAATGTGAAAAATCCAAAAACCGGAGAGATTTTTACAAATGTAGGGCCATTTCAGAAAAGAGCTTGGGGATGTAAAATGAATACAGTTTATATTCCAAGTCATATGACACATTTAACGCTTCTTCAATATTTACTTAGCAATAATTGCGGAAATAATGACTCAAAAAGTTATTGTAATGCCATTCTTGATTCCGATTTATTCATTATTGAAGGTGTAAGCAATTTAGTTGCAGCGTATTTAACAGACAGTTCACTTGTATCAGCTCCGAAAAATATTACATTTTATAGAAATAGGTATTTACCTTTAGCAAATAAATTAATTATTTCAAGATTAAGTGTTACAAATTTAAAAAATTTTGAAGGAAACGATGTAAAAGCCTATGTTTTTGACAAAGGAAAATTTGATGATCATCCGGATTATTCATATTCGGGATATACAAATGCCAATAAATATCCCACAATAAAAAACATTACAAAAGTAAAGGGAAACGGTTGGGATATTAGTCATGCAAGAAGATATGTAAGTGTTTTTGAATCATTATATGAAACAAGAGACATTTTAAATTTGAAATTTCCTGATTCTACCGACATGTCAAAATTTGCTAACCAATTTATTTATAAAATATTTAATAATAATTTTGATTACCCTCTTTTTTCAAATTTTTATGATGGTTCAAACGGCTGGTTTAGAGTTGGTTATTCAAACAGAAGAAATTTCGGATACGGTCCTTACGACATGTCGATGTCTGCAATAACAGGTGGTTACGGAATTTGGTCTAAATACAATTCCGATATGCAATTAATTATGATTTCATTATACAACATGATTCATTCAACTGATTCTACTGTTAAAATACATTTGAATAATCACTACGAGAAATATGTATGGACAAACAACAAAATTACAAACAAACCTCAACGAGAACAAGCTTATTATTTTGAATTTGATTCAATTTCAAGCTTAAATTTGGCAACTCAAAATGCACTAATTTCTTTCTATCCGAGTATTTGTTTTAATGAAAATTTTGAAAATTATCTGTTGCAAAGAACCGAAAATGTGATTGTTTATCCTTATCCTACAAGCGACATTTTATATATTTCATCAAGAAATAAGATAACTGAAATTTATATTTCTGATATTTTGGGAAATAAAATTTTAAGCAAAAAATATAATGAAGTCTTTATTAAACTTGACGTTTCAAAATATTCAAAAGGCTTTTACTTTTTGGCTGTAAAAACAAGCGAGGGAATAATTCTAAAAAAAGTTATTTTAATATAGATTTATACTTTTTTCAATATAAAAAGAAAGCCCTTTTTTCAAAGAGCTTTCTAAGCACAAACTATTACTACTAATATCTTTTACGTTTGCGGTATTTTGTATGAAGCAAATGGTGTGATTTTTCGCCCAAAGGTTTTTCCAAAAATTCTTTATATATTTGAGCTATATTCGGGTTTTCATGCGACATACGAATTGGTTTTCCCATATCTTCTTCATAAATTGCATCCATTCTTTTCTTACGAACTTCATCGGTTGTAGGAATTGGTTGTCCGCCGCCGCCAATGCAACCGCCCGGACAAGCCATAATTTCAATAAAATGATATGGTGATTTGCCGTCTACAATTTGATCCATTATAACTCTTGCATTAGTCAAACCATGAGCAATTGCTACTTTTAATTCAACTCCTTCCAAAAATTTGTATTCCGGCAAACAATTTTCGAGTTTTACTGTTGCTTCTTTAATACTTTCAAGTCCTCTAACCGGAAGTATATTCAGATTTTTAAAAGGAACCGGTCGTCCGGTAATAATAAAATATGCAGTTCTGAGTGCAGCTTCCATTACACCGCCTGTTGCTCCGAAAATTACACCGGCTCCGGTTGATACGCCCATATGACTGTCAAATTCTCCATCTTCGAGATCTTCAAATTTTAAGCCCGATTGTTTTATCATGTGACCAATTTCACGAGTTGTAAGTCCTGCATCAACATCTTGATATCCGCTGTCTCGCATTTCAGGCCTGTTTGCTTCGTATTTTTTTGCTGCACAAGGCATTCCGGCAACGCAAACAATATTTTTGGGGTCGATACCTTTTTTCTCGGCATAATAAGTTTTTACAACTGCACCAAACATTTGTTGAGGTGATTTGCAAGAAGATAAATGTTCTAAATGTTCAGGATACATGTGTTCGATAAATTTCACCCAGCCCGGAGAGCAAGATGTTATCATTGGTAAAGCCACTTGTTCTTTATCAACCAAAGCACGTTTCAATCTGTCTAAAAGTTCGCTGCCTTCTTCCATAATTGTTAAATCGGCAGTAAAATCGGTATCGAGAACCGAATCGAAACCAATTTTTTTAAGTGCCGTAACCATTTTTCCGGTTACAATTTTTCCCGGTTCGTAGCCAAGCATTTCACCTAATGCAACTCTAACCGACGGAGCTGTATTAATTACCACATGTTTTTCAGGATTATCAATAGCTTCCCAAATATCGTCGTAATATCTTCTTTCTGTAAGTGCGCCGGTTGGGCAGTGAATTATACATTGTCCGCAATTTGTGCAAACGATTTCGTTTAGAGGAAAATGCATAAATGTTGAAACTCTCATATCGCGTCCTTTTTCTGTAACAGAAAGTGCATTAACATGTTGAATTTCGGCACATGTTCTAACGCATCTTTGACAACGAATACATTTACTGTCGTCTTTTTCTATTGACCATGAAGATTTATCTATTGTAGAATCTTTTAGAACACTTAAATAGATATTATTGTCAACATTATATTCCGAAGCCAATGTTTGAAGTTCGCAATTTCTGTTTCTGTAACAAGTTGTGCACTGTGTATTGTGCTCCGAAACCAAAAGAGCCATTACATCTTTTCTTGCTCTTCTCACTTTTGGAGAAGAAGTAAGAATATTCATTCCTTCTGTTGCCGGAGTTGCGCAAGATGCTGTAAGTGTTTTCTTTCCTATTTCTTCTACCACGCAAACTCTGCAATTACCTGCCACACATAAATCTTCGTGATGGCAAAGAGTAGGAATTTTAATATCAACTTTTTTTGCGGCATCCAAAACAGAGGTTCCTTTTTCAACCGTAACTGTTGTTCCGTCTATTGTTAATGTTATATTGTTATTTGTCATAATTTTATATTTTTAAATTGAAAATTTTAGTAAATCATTTCTTCTCTAAAGTTTTCAACGATACTTGTAAAAGAATTTGTAACTGATTGTCCTAAACCGCATTTTGAAGTAATTTGCATTGTTTTGCTCAGTTTTATAAGTTGGTCGAGATATTCTTTAGGTTTTTCTCCGGATTTTACTGCTTCTATACCTTTTAATAATTGTTGACAACCAACACGACAAGGTGTGCATTGTCCGCAAGATTCTTCGGCAAAAAAATCGAGAAAATTATGAAGAACATTATACATAGATCGCGAACTGTTAAAAATCATTGTTGAACCTCCTGTTGGATTTCCTTCGCCGATTATTGCGTTTTTAAATCCTTTTCGCGGTATACAAAAACCTGAAACTCCACCAACTTGTACTGCTTTTGTATCTCCGTCGCCAAATTCTCTTACGAAATCTTCAACAGACATTCCCAATTCTATTTCGTGAACACCTTCTTTTGGAGAGTCGCCTGAAATAGAGAAAAGTTTTGAACCGTGTTGGTCTTGTGTTCCGAGTTTTTTATAATTTTCGGCTCCAAGTCTAAAAACAATCATTGTTGAAGCGAATGTTTCAACATTGTTTACAATTGTAGGTTTTCCCAAATATCCTACAGTGTTTGGATATGGAGGTTTATTTCTGGGTTCGCCTCTTTTTCCTTCCATAGACTCAATAAGAGCTGTTTCTTCTCCGCAAACATAAGCTCCGCTTCCAAGAAAAATATCGATATTAAAATCAATACCGTATTTTTTTATTTCTTCATGAAATTCGTCGATGTTTTTTTGAAGATGTGAAACAAGATATTTGTATTCGCCTCTTAAATATATGTAACCTTTTTTTATTCCGGTTCCATAGGCACAAAGAGCCATTCCGTTAAGAACTTTTTTAGGAACTTGCGTAAGAATTTCGCGGTCTTTAAAAGTTCCGGGCTCTCCTTCGTCGGCGTTACAAATAATATATTTTTCGTCGCCGGGTTGAGTTGCAGTAAATTTCCATTTAAGACCGGCAGGAAAACCTGCTCCGCCTCTTCCTCTGAGACCGGATTTTATGAGTTCTTCAATTACTTCGTCATTTGAAAATGACAAAGCTTTTGCTAAAACTTGATTGTCATCACAATCTTTGCTGAAGATATATTCTAATTTATTGATATTTGTGTTCATTTTGTTATTTTTTCGGAATTAAATTATTTTCTTTCTCTAATATATTCGCTTAAAACATTGCGAATTTTTTCGGGTGTAAGTTCTGTATAAACTTCATCGTTTATAAGCATTGCGGGTCCTTTATGGCACCAGCCCAAACAGTTAGTTTCGAGTAAAGAAAACTTACCTTCTTTTGAAGTTTCTCCAACTTTAATTTTTAAAATGTTTTCAATTGTTTTAAGAATTTCGCTTTTACCTTTCATATCACAAGTAATGGATTTGCAAACTCTGATTTTGTATTTTCCGCGAGCTTGGGTATCCAGAAATGAGAAAAAAGAAGCTGTTCCGTAAACTTCTGCAGCAGAAATATCCAAAATTTGGGCTACTTCTCGCATTGCATCAACTGATAAATAACTGTTTCTTTCAACAATTTTTTGTAAAATAGGCATAAGGCTTTTCCTCTCTTTGCCGTATTTTTCCGATAATTCTTTAATAAATTCTTTAGTACTATTCATATCTTATATTATTGGTTTGTATCTGTCGTATTTAATATTGTAAAATTAGGGTCATTGCTAAAAAGATAACATGACAATTATTATTTTGATATATGACAATAGTCATAAAGTCAGACTAATTTAGACAAATTAAAAAGAGTAGAGGCTTTTAATTAAGGTTAAGATTGATATAAATTTACGAAGAAATATTCAAATAATTGAACATTAAGATTGAAAGTTTTTTATAGATTAGAAATATTATAATAATTATTGGTTTTTTCGACAAAATGATTGTTCGGTAATATGTTCGTTAAAAAATTAATTTAAAAATTAAAAAATATTATTTATTCCATTGTCAATTTAAAAATAAAATTTAACTTTGCACTACAAAGCACTTTTAACTACATAGAAAAATGAACACAGAAAATCAAAAACATCTTGAAAATTTATCGGAAATACGTTCGATAATGGAGCGCTCATCGAGTTTCCTGTCACTTAGCGGTTTAGCAGGTGTTTTTGCCGGAATTGCGGCTCTTATCGGAGCAGGATTTGCATATTGGTATGCGTATATTTATAACGCAAGAAACATTGTAAACAAACATATTCCCTACTACGAATTAACCGACGAAGTATTCAAAGTTCTTATTATTGATGCAATTGTGGTTTTAGTTATTGCTCTGGCTTCGGGTTATTATTTTACTCACCGAAATGCTAAAAAAAAAGGATTAAAGCTTTGGAATGCAACTTCAAAAAGAATGTTATCAAGTTTGGCAATTCCTTTAATTACAGGCGGAATATTTTCTTTAATAATGATTTTTCAGGGAACCGGATATATTGTTTCGGCTGTAACGCTCATCTTTTATGGTTTAGCTTTGGTAAATGCTTCAAAATATACTCTGAAAGAAGTAAAGTTTTTAGGAATTTTCGAAATTATTTTAGGACTTATTGCAAGCATGTTTATTGGTTACGGACTTTTCTTTTGGGCTTTCGGATTTGGAATTTTGCATATTATTTACGGAATTTTAATGTTTACCAGATACGAAAAATGAATTAACAGAATTGACTGAATTATGAATTATGAATTATGAATTATGAATTATGAATTATGAATTATGAAT
>DZBS01000085.1 GCA_022729995.1 Draconibacterium orientale
TAACTCCGCCACTGATACCGATTCCGGTGCCGGCAGTATAGGTTGTTCCGGTGGGTAAAGTAACCGAATTTCCGCTCGAAATGCTCAATTGGTCGCCGCTAACCGACAAAGTTTGCAATTCGTTGGTCGTGGAGCCGTCGACTTCGGTAAAAGATGTTAAATAACCTGCCGATGCGTGGTTTCCCCAGCCGTAAGCCGTGTTCCAATTTGCAGAATTTAATATCGGCAAATTTGAAAGTGAATTATAATCGGCAGTTTCGGCAAATTGAGCATTTAAAGCGTAAGGAACCGACATTAATTGCGATATGCCGAACTCGATATTATCAACAGAAATTTTCAAGAAATAAGAATCGACGCTCCAATCAATAGCGCTCATGCTGTTTTGCGAGCCGATATTCAAATTTATGTTTCCGTTTGAAGTAGTTGTAACCGAATGAGTTTCGGAAAAAACAACGATTCCGGAAGTTGAACCTTTTAAAATTTCTATTTGGATATTTTTTTGTTCATCGGCAATAACATTTCCCGACAAATCGCGTAAAACTGCTTGATATTTGAATTGTTGCGGAGTTTGAGCTTGTAACGAAACAAACGAAAAAAGGAAGATAATATATAAAAATCCTAATTTAATAATAAAGTTCTTTTTCATAATTTTTTAATATTTAATAAGTTGTTTTGTAAAAATTGGTTTATTGTTTTGATATATCAACAAAAAATATGAGCCCGGTTTTAAGAAGTTTAAATTGAGTTTTTTGTCATATCCCGTTAAATAAATTTCTGCAACAGTTTTCCCGGAAATATCAGTTATTCTGCATAAATTTTTAATGTTATCGACAGCGTTAACGTTTAAATTTTCTATATAAACCGAGCTGTTGAACGGATTTGGATAAACCAAAATATCGGAAACCGAATTTTGCCGAATAAAAACACCCGAACTTTTGGGGGAGTTCTGATGAAAACCTTGAGAAAGAGTGTTTGACGAGTTGCCGAAAGTTTCGGTTTCAATTTCGCCGAGCGACCAATCTAATTGCAACGAAACGCTTACGAACGACTCGCCTGAAGCAGAAACTAATTGTAAAACTGAATCTTGAGCAAAAGTTTTAGCCGAATAAAAGAATATCGACACAAAAAGAAAAAATATTTTCATCTGTAAAAAAATTAGTAAAATGAATATTTTGTAGTCGCTCGGCAGTTTAAAGTAGCGTTGCGACTACATTGGTGTTTCTTTGAATTATAAATTAGAAACTACCGCCCTGAATTACTTTGGGCGATTTTATCGTGGGGTGATTTTCGGGCATAACAATATGAACCGGAGCTGGTTGAGTTCCGTTCTTTTTAGCAATATAAATTTTATACCAATCGCCGGCTAAAGCCGAAGGTCCGTATCCGGCTTGTCCTGTTCGAGTTTTTGCAACTCTTACAATTTCTGTCGGAACTTTATAAAATTTAATATTCTCGAAATCTTTTTTGAGCGAATAAGGTTTAACGCTGCTGCGAAGAGAATTTCCTTCGGGACTAACTAATCCGCCGCCTGCAATTGTTAAAAATCGTTCGGCACAAATATCAAGGTTTTCGGAAGTAGACAAAATATTAACATATTCGTCTAAAACTGCTTTAACTTCGGCTGGAAGTTGCGAAACAGGAATGTCGGATTGCTGTGCCGATAAAATTCCGGTTGAAAAAATACTTAGAAAAAATAATAGCTTTAGTGTTTTCATAATTTAATAAATTTTTAATTTTGAAAAATGTATATGCAAATATTAAAATATCCGGAATATGAAATAAATAAGATATGTCAAAATTCATGAATCTTGACAATTTTCTTTCGTAACAATCAAATTTTAAATAACTTATAAATATCAGTTTAATAAATAAAAATGAACAAAATTTTAATTTCGGTGTTAATAATGAGTTTTTGGGTAAGTGTTTTTTCGCAAAATTCGAGCGAATTTTATTTCGAAGCAAAAAAACTGAACATGAGCGGCGACCGAATTTTTGAGTCGGGCAATTACGGCGATGCGATAAAAAAATACGGCGAAGCATTAAGTTTAATCTCAAAAACAGACTCATTAAAATTTAAAACAGAAATATTGAATAATTTGGGTGTTTCCTACGATTATTTGGGCGAATATTCAAAATCGCTGAAATACTATTTGGAAGCAATTGCTATTTGTGAAAGAAATAAATTTCCGGATTTAAAAGCAAAAACATATAACAATATAGGGACTTTATATTTTTTTAAAGGCAATTACAGTCAGGCAATAAAATATTATCAGCTATCTTTAAGGTTTGAATTTGAAACTAAAAACGAACTTGGCGTTGCTCAGTCATACGAAAACATAGGAATTGTTTATAAAAAATACGGAAAATTTAAAGAGTCGGAAGATTATTATTTAGATGCTTTGGAAACATATCGATTTCTCGGAAATAAAAAGTCGGAGTCAAATGTTTTGGTAAATTTGGGTATTTTGAATTCTGAAATAAGAAAATTTAAACCAGCAATAAAATATTTTGAAGAGGCAGAAAAAATTCAACAGGAAATAAACGACCTAAACGGACTTCCGTTTACTTATAACAATTTGGCCGATGTTTATTTTTTACAAAAAGATTTTAATAAAGCCGAAGAATATTATCAAAAAAGTCTTAGAATTTCTGAGCCTGCAAATTTGAATAATACAATAATTTATTCATACAATTCGCTTTCGACGCTATATCAAGAAACCGGAAAATATTCAGATGCTTTAAAATATTATAAGAAATATATAATAGAAAAAGATTCGGTTTTTAACGAAACAAAAGAACGAGATTTTGGAGAATTGCAGGCAAAATACGAATCCGAAAAAAAAGAAATACTAATAAACAAACAAAAACTTATAATAGACAATAATAAAAAAATATTGACAATAATTGTTACAAGCCTTATTTTGTTACTTATTTTGTTTTTTTTGCTGTTATATATTTTTGTTCAGAAGCGAAAAGCTTACGATACTTTGGTTGAATTAAACATAGAATTGGCAAATACCGACAAAACCCGTCAATTTAAAGAAAAATACACAAACTCGCAATTAGACGAAGACAAGAAAAAATTACTTTCTGATAAGATTATTGAAATAATGGAAAGCTCTGAGCCGTTTTTGAATAATAAATACAGTATTGACGAACTTGCTGCCGAGCTCGAAACAAATAAAAAATATGTTTCGCAAATTATTAACGAAGAGTTTAATACAAATTTCAATAATTTTATAAACCGTTACCGTGTAAATTATGCCAGAAAACTAATGCTTATGCCGGAAAGCAAAAAACTTTCGCTCAGCGGAATTGCAGAAAATTCGGGTTTTAACACGCGAGCAACTTTTATAACGGCTTTTAAAAAATTTGCCGGTGTAACTCCTTCTTATTTTGTGTTAAAAAATAAAAGGACTTAAATGCATAAGTCTTTATTTATGTGGTTGTATTACTAAAGAATAGTTCCGGTTAATTTGTGTAAAAATAAGTGAACGGCAGTATTTGTTTAACACTGTATTTTGTTTTAAAATCTGCCTGAACATACGGATTTAAGAAAATAATTAAAAATTAGTTATATAAATATTTTGGTATTAAAATTTAATGTCATAGTTTTATGGAACCAATCTAAAGAAAAAAATGACAATTTCAAGAACAAATAATTTCTTCAATAATAATTCTAATAATTACGATTAGAAAAAGGAAGGTATTTGTCAAATAAATAAATTTACATGAGCCTTCCCGAAACGGAAGGCTTTTTTATCTTTAAAAAATATGATGTTTAACATAATAAATAATAATAACAATAATAATAATGCACCGCCTTAGGAGTCTGATATTGTTGTGTTATAATATTTTGGCTCCGAAAAATCGGGGCTTTTTTTATGCTTAAAAATTAAAATCAATATAAACCTTAAAAATTAAAGAAAATGAAACATCCACGTAAGTCTTTCGAAACACGAAAGAATGTTTTTTTAGGATGTTCCTGTCTGACATTTAAAAACAATTTAAAAATAAACAGATGAAATCAGAATTATTAAAAACAGAAGAATCAATTAGTTTTGTGAAAAAACATTTTGAAAAACAACTTTGTAAGAGTTTGAAATTAACCAAAGTAACAGCTCCTTTGGCAGTTAAAGAAGGAACCGGCGTGAACGACGATTTAAACGGAATTGAAGCTCCTGTTAGTTTTGGAATAAAAGCTCTCGGAGGACAAAAAGCCGTTGTTGTTCATTCACTTGCAAAATGGAAACGTCTAAGAATAAAAGAATTGCAAGTTGAAGAAGGAAAAGGCATTTTAACAAATATGAGTGCGCTAAGACCCGATGAAGATTATTCGCCAATTCACTCAATTTTTGTCGACCAATGGGATTGGGAAAAACATATTGCTTCCGAAAAAAGAACTCTTGAATATTTAAAAGAAACTGTAAAAACAATTTATAGTGCTTTAAGAAAAACAGAGATTAAGGTCTCCAAAAAATATTCGGAGTTTAAACCAATTCTGCCTGAGGAAATTACATTTATTCATTCAGAAGAATTACTTCAACTTTATCCGAAATTTACTGTTAAAGAAAGAGAAAGTTTAATTGCCAAAAAATATGGTTCAGTTTTTATTATCGGAATTGGTGCAAAACTCAGCGACGGATACAAACACGACGGAAGAGCCGCAGATTACGATGATTGGTCAACTCAAAATTCCGACGGTTATCAAGGTTTGAACGGTGATATTATTGTTTGGAATCCGGTTTTGGAATCGGGTTTTGAAATTTCATCTATGGGAATTAGAGTTGATAAATTGGCTTTAATGAAACAACTTTTTGAAGCTAAATGCGAAGAAAAAGCAAAACTTGATTTTCATCGATTAATTTTAGATGAAGAAATTCAGGAAAGTATAGGCGGCGGAATCGGACAATCAAGAGTTTGCATGTTTTTATTAAGAAAACAACATATTAAAGAAGTTCAACAAAGTATTTGGCCCGAAAGCGGAAAAATTGAAAATACAGAATTATTGAAAGCAGTTTAGCATTTTATTACTCACATTAAAAGCCTTTGTAAATTACTCAAGGGCTTTTTTTTGTGAACAGATATTATTAATAACCGGATTTATGAAATATTTTTTTCTTTTTCAATTAACAATTTTAAGTCTGATAAATTCTTAGGCATTTCATTTTTAGCAATTTCCCAAATCATTTCATAATCTATCCCAAAATATTCATGGCTTATTATATTTCTCAGTTTATACATTTTTCTCCATGGAATTTCAGGATATTTTGATGTAATAATGTCCGGAATGTTCTTCGATGCCTCACCAATAATCTCAAAATTTCTAATCACAGCATCTACAATAATATATTTTTGTTTAAATTGAATAAATTCTATTTCCGAAATATATTGTTGTATTCTTTCCATCGAAACTACAATGTCTTCGAGGTAAAACTCATATTTTCTTGCTTTAGGATTCATATAAATTTTACTTCACTTAAAATGCTTTCTTTTAATTGCTCTTTTATAGCATTAATTGAAACCATATCAATTTTTCTGTTTAATTCTTTTTCCAGCAATTCTTGTAGGTCAAAAAAACTCCAACCGATTGGTTTATAAAAGGAAACAATTATATCAATATCAGAATTTTCATTCTGTTCGTTTCGTGCAAAAGAACCAAAATATCCAATTTTGTTTACATAAAATTGAGAATAAAGCGTTGGCTTTAGTAAAGTTAATTTATTTTCTATATCTGTTGGGCTTATCATGTTAACAAAGATAGATATTTTTGAAATATTTTCCAAATGGGTGATTTTTTAAAATCTATGTCTAAACAGTTTTTTAAATAGCCTTTTTTTAATAATGATAAATTACATTTTTTGTTTATAAAGTATTTTTACTTTTGCTGTCTTAATTTTAATTTAATTTATTCAAAATGAAAAATCATCATCAAATTAAAAATGTAAATTTATTTTTCTCATGCTGGAAAAATACAAATTGGGCTGTTTTTAGTTCACTTAAAAAAAATGTTGTTATCGGAGTTTTAGCTTTAAGCTATTTTACAATGTTGCAATTCAACGTTAACGCTCAAAACGATACAACGCAAATGGACGAAGTTCAGATTATTTCTTCGCGAAATACTGAAATTTATTCGCAAAGCGCCAGAATTGTTTATATTATTTCCGGTGATGATATTAAAGAAATGCCGGTTAACAGCCTTGCCGATTTGCTCCAAAACATAAGCAGTTTAGACGTAAGACAAAGAGGAAATTCCGACGTTCAATCAGATATTTCTATTAGCGGCGGCACTTTCGACCAAACTCTTATACTTATTAACGGAATTAAAATGAGCGATTCGCAAACCGGACATCACAGCATGAATATTCCGCTAAGTATCGAAAACATAGAAAGAATTGAAATTCTTGAAGGTCCGGGAAGCAGAGTTTTTGGAATTAATGCCTACAGCGGTGCAATAAATATTATTACAAATTATTCTGAAAATCAAGGAGTTGAAATTTCTTCTTTCTATGGTCGGAATAATTATTTTGGTGCAAATATTTCTGCCGATTTTAATATAGGAAAATTAAACAATTTTATTTCTTCAGATTATTCTTCATCAGACGGTTATACAAATTCTAACGGAATTAATAATAACGATTTCAAAATATTTAAACTTTTCGGGCAATCTTCTATAAGCACAAAAATTGCCGATTTTTCCGGACAAGCCGGATTTGTTGATAAATCTTTTGGAGCCAACAGCTTTTATTCGCCCAAATATCCTTGGCAATACGAAAATACTCAAACTTTTTTCGGCAGTTTTAATATAAATAAAAAATTCAATAATCTAAAGGTTTCAAATTCAGCTTTTTGGCGACGTAATTACGACAGATTTGAACTTTTTAGAGAAGAAAAATTTGTGCACCAAGAAAGTTATTTTATTGACGGACAAGATACTGCCAAATTTGTTCCCGGAGTTTTTGCCGCTTGGAATTATTATTCCGGACATAATTTTCATGTTACCGATATAATTGGCGATGAACTAAAATTTTCGTTAAATTCATTTCTCGGTCGAACAACTTTTGGTGCCGAATACAGATACGAAAATATTTTGAGCAATGTACTCGGCGAAACTCTTGAAACTCACGTGGCTGTTGAGAATTACGATAACGCTTTTTACACAAAACGGAAAACTCGTGAAAACTATAATTTTTATTTTGAGCATTTTAAACAATTCCGTAAACTATCTTTTTCGCTTGGAATTTCAGCAAATTATAACAAAGATTATAATTGGAATTATTCCGGCGGAATTGATTTGAGTTATTCCTTATCACCGAATATTAAATTATTTTCATCTGTTAATCAAGGAGTTCGCCTGCCATCTTTTACCGATTTATATTACGACGGACCTTCAAACAAAGGAAATCCGAATTTGAAACCCGAAAATTCTCTCACTTTTGAGGCAGGAACAAAATTTATTACCAAAAACTTAAATGCTCACATAAGTTATTTTAAACGTTACGGAAACAATACAATTGATTGGGTAAGACTTTCGGATACAATAGATTGGCAACCAATGAATATTACAAATATTACAACTCAAGGAGCTAATTTTTTTCTTCAATATAAATTTAAAAATTTATTTGTAAACAATGTCAGCCTTTCATATTCTTATATAGATATGACCAAAACCGACGGTGAATATATTTCAAAATATGTGTTTGATTATCTCAAACATAAAGCAGTTTTTTCTTTAAATCACAAAATATTAAAAAACTTAAATGCTTCTTGGATTGTTAATTATGAAAACCGCGAAGGAAGTTTCTCTCTTTTCGATTTAGCAATGTTTTCATATATTGGCGAACAAAATTACGAAGCTTTTTTTATTGCCGATGTAAAATTGTTTTATCAATATAAAAATTTTGAATTTTTTGTTGAGGCAAATAATTTGTTCAATAAAAAATATTTTGATATTGAAAATGTTGAAATGCAAGGCAGAATTATAAAAGCCGGTTTAAAATTAAAATTCTATTAATTTGATTTAACTTTATTTTTTGGAGGCTGTCTAAAAAGGATGCCCTTTTTAGACAGCCTCTTTTTTCACAGTTTATTTCACTACAATCATTTTTGGCGGCATTGGTTTTGCTTCTTCTTTTTTAGGAATAACAATTTTTTAATTCACCGTTTTCGTATTTTGTCGAAATTTTTCCGCTCTCGACAACATCGCGAGGTAAACTAAAGCTTCTGTTGAAAGATTGATAACTGTATTCTTTCCCGGTGAATTTTCCTTCTTTTTCAATTTTTTCATCTTTTTTTTCAGAAGCAATAGTTAATAAATTGTTTTCCAAATTGATATTAAAATCTTTTTTGTCCATTCCCGGAGCCGCCATTGTAACGGTGAATTCGTCTTTGGATTCTTTAATATTTACCGCAGGAAGCGTGGTTTCCGTAAGTGAAAAATTAGAAGAATTCCAATCTGAAAATTCCTTGTCGAAAAAATCGCCAAAAATGCTCGGTAAAGTCGGGAAAAATGAATTTCTTTTTGCTAACATGATTTTGTCCTCCTATAATTAGTTAATAAATTAATGTTTTCAATTACTTATTTTCAAATTATATACCGAAGCTTTTTATCTGTCAATATTTCAGTTAAATGCTTTTAAATTGAATCATATATACTGAAAATTTGACATTTTTTTTCGTTTAAATATGAAAATATTTCAGTTTTATTTTTACACTTTAAAAAGAAATATTTATAATGTTTTACTTTAGAATTGAAGAGATAATATATTTTATTGTAAATTGTATTGAATTTTTGTTTTTTTTGCATCAATAATAAAAAAAGGAAAATTTTTTTCACCTAAAAATATCACTATGAAAAATATTAATATTATTCTCGTTCTTTTAATTTCAATAAGTTTTACAACGAATTTATATTCGCAAGAAAAAAGAATATTTGGAACCGTTTTTATGACAGAAACAGATTATTCGGCCGACAATTTCTTTGGAGAAAAAATTACTCCTGTCGGATTTGTGAAAATATATTTGTTGACAGAAGATTTATCAACTTCAAATTGGAAATTAAAAACAACAACAAAAGAGCCAACTTTCGATTTTGATTTATCTCAAAAAGAAATGAGCAAGTATACTCATCTTGAATTTCTTAAAGACGGTTCAAGCCGAATTGTGAAAATTGATTCAATAAAAAACGATTCTTTGAAAATTTATTTAATAAGCACAGTTGTTGTAAAAAAACCGGCAATTTATTTATATCCTTCAGAAAAAATAGAAATTATTGTTAAACATGATTTTAAAGGAAGAATATTAAATACTTATCCAAAATATAATGAAAATTGGACTGTAATTGCCGAACCTTCCGGCAAATTGTTCAACACAAAAGATAACAGATTTTACAGCTATTTGTTTTGGGACGGCGAATATTCTTTTCATTCGGAACATTATAATTACAATTCAGGCTTTTATGTTGAAAGAGAAAATACAATAGAGTTTTTGCAATCAAAATTGGAATATATCGGTTTGAACGAAACTGAAATAAACGATTTTATTATTTTTTGGCTTCCGGAATTAAATCAAAATCAAATTAATTTTATTCATTTCGGAATAAACGATAACATCGACAATTCTTCTTTTTTGAATATTTCACCAAAACCCGAAACTGAAATTCGTGTGTTTATGGAGTTTCAAGAATATTTGAATACCAAAAAATTACCCGAACAAATTCTTCCAAAAATTGAACGAAAGGGATTTACATTGGTAGAGTGGGGCGGAGCGGAAATTAATCAAATTATTTTTGAATAAGCAAAAATCAAATAATTTGAGACAAAGTTTTTGAAATTTCTCCCGAAATTATTTCTGAAGAAATTTCAAAACTTTCATTTTTTAGTGAAGTTACAAAATCCGAATGTTTTCTGCCGTTTCTGTAATCGGGTTCGCGTTTTGGGTGTTTTAGATATTTTTCTAATGTTTCCGGCGATTCGGAAATGTTTAAAACTGCATGATAAAATATTGAATTTGGTTTTTTGTAGATTGAAGAACCCAAGATTTTTTTTTCACCAATTGAAATGTCTGAAATTCCTTTCTGACGCAGATTTTCAATTCCTAAATTTTGAAGTGCTTCAATTATTTTTTCGTTTATCAGAGCAAAATATTTATGAACTTTTAATGAATTATCTATCGGTAATTTTACCGAAATTACAAGTGTTTTGGGTGAAAGAATAACCGTTTCGCCGCCCGAAGGTCTTTTCAAAATTTCGATATTATCATTTACAGCTTTCTCAATAAATACGGAATCTTCAGCATTGTTTGAACGTCCGAGAATAATATATTTTTTATCCGGTTGCCATATCGAAAATGCAAAATCTTTGTTGCTTTCCAATATTTCAAAATCAGGTAAATTATATTTTATTAAGTTCATTTTCTGTTGATGCTGTTGATGCTATTGTTTCTTTTGATACTGTAGTTTTCTTTTGTTTCTGTTTTTTTTATCAATAGTATCCACAGCATCCAAAAAATCTAAAGAATCCACAAAGTCCAAAGTATCTTTTTTATCTTTTATTTTAATAGAACACTGATTAAACTGATTAAACTGATTTTAGCAGATTTATATATGCAAATTAAATTGCCACGAATGCACGAATAAAAATAAATCAAAATTCTGTCAATTCTGTCAATTCAATTAATTCAAAATTTCTATTTATGAATTGCACCGTCAACTCCTTCGAAACCGGCTTCCATAAACACTTCCGAAATTGTCGGGTGTGCATGAACTGTTTGTGCAACATCGTAAATTGTTGATTCCAATTGCATAAATGCCGAAGCTTCTGCAATCATATCGGTAGCATTTGGTGCAACAATTTGAACGCCCAATACTTCGCCGTATTTTTTCTCTGAAAGAATTCTAACGAAACCTTCCGTATTGCCTTCTGTCATTGCTTTTCCGTTTGCCGAAAGAGGAAATTCGCTGATTTTATAATCAACATTTTGGTTTTTCAATTCCATTTCTGTTTGACCAATTTGTGCCATTTCCGGAACAGAATACATATTCAACGGGTATTTTTTTAAATCCAATTTTTGTTTAATTCCTTTAATTAAATTCACTGCGTGTAAACCTTGTGCCGAACCGATATGTGCAAAATGACTTTTTCCGTTTACGTCGCCAACAGCAAAAATATTCGGAAAATTAGTTTTGCAATCGTCGTCGGTTTTCAAATATCCGTTTTCTAATTCAAATTTTATTTCCGATTCCGGAATTACCGATTCACGAGTTTTTGCATTAATAAGAATATTGCATTTTACTGTATTTCCGTTAATTGTTAATTCACCGTTTTTATAATTACTGTCAACGGTATGAATATCAGTATTAAAAATCAAATTAATTTTTTCTTTTTTGAAGATATTTAATAAGTAATTTGAAAGATATTCGTCGGCAAGAGGCATAATTCTTTCGCCGGTTACAAGAAAAGTTACATTTTTATTTATCATTGAAAAAAATTGAGCCAATTCAATACTTACAGAATCATTTCCAATAATAACAATGTTTTCGGGTATTTCTCTTTGAGTGAAAAGATTTTTGATTTCAACAACTATATTTCCTGTATTATCAATAATTTTGGGAGATTTTGAACCTGTTGCAATTATTATATTTTCGGCTTCAATATTTCTGTTTTCAACTGTTATTGAATTTTGCGAAACAATTTTTGCGAATCCTTTTATAATTTCAATATTATTTTTCTTCAATAAAAACTCAACACCTTTTGTAAGTTTTCTCACAATTGTGTCGGCTCTTTTCACTGCTTTTCCGTAGTTAAACGAAATTTGTTTTTTATCTATTCCTTCAATTCCGAATTTATCTGAATCGTTAATTATTTTTCTGTAAAGTTTTGCACTTTCGATTAATGCTTTTGAAGGCATACAACCCCAGTTGAGGCACATTCCGCCAATTTCTTCTTTCTCAATAATTGCAGTTTTCATGCCTAATTGTCCGGCTCTAATTGCAGCTACATAGCCTGCAGGTCCCGAACCTATTATTATTAAATCGTATTTCATTTTTTTCTTTAGTTTCTATTGATATTTTTGTTGCTGTTGTTGCTTATGATACTGTTGTTGCTGTTGTTGCTGTTGATGTTATTGTTTTCTTTTGTTGCTATTGATTCTATTGTTGCTTTTTTTTATCAATAGTATCCAAAGTATCAACAGTATCTATAGTATCAACAGTATCTTTTCAAATTGTCTCAAATCTATTCCATCAACATCGTTACCGGTTCCGACAAATATTTAATTATCGTATTCAAGAACCTTGTAGTTTCGCCTCCGTCGACAATTCTGTGGTCAACAGAAATTGATAAAGGCATTACTAAACCTACTTCAATTTTATCGTTTTTCACAACAGCTTGTTTAGAAACTCGTCCAATTCCTAAAATTCCGGCTTGCGGATAATTTATTACCGGAACAGCGTATTTTCCTCCAATTGAACCGTAACTTGTAATTGTGAAAGTTCCTTCTTTCAAATCGTCCATTGTTAATTTGTTTTCTGAAGCTTTTACTGATAAATTCTGAATTTGGGCTGCAATTTCTTTTATTGATAATTTATCGGCATTTTTTATTACCGGAACAACAAGACCTTTTACTGTATCAACCGCAATTCCTATGTTATAGAATTTTTTGTAAATCATTTTTCCGCCTTCAAAATCCATTTCGGAATTTAAATGTTTATGTTTTTTAAGTGCTAAAGCTGTTGCTTTTACAATGAAAGCCAAATAAGTAAGTTTAATTTCTTCCGATTCAAATTCTGCTTTGAAATTTTTTCTTATTCTGTCTAATTCCGATACTTCAACATCGTCGAAAACACTCATGTGTGCTGCATTATGCTTAGATTGAAGCATGTTTTTGGCAATAGTTTTACGAATTTGCGACAAAGGTTCAATCTCTATCAAATTTTCGGTTACTATATTTTGAGAAATTGCTTGTCTTTGAGGTGAAGATGCTTTTTCAGAATATTTAAGAATATCTTCTTTCATCACGCGTCCTGCCGGTCCGGTTCCCGAAATATTATTTATTTCGATATTCATTTCCTTTGCAATTGCTCTGGCAACAGGAGTAGCCAATGCTTTTTTCAAAGGTTTTGAGTCTGAAATATTTTCTAAAACTAAACCTTCTTTGCTTGCTCGCATAACTGCGTTATTTCCTGCAATTTCGAGTGTTCCCACAACTCCGGCGCCTTCTTCTTTTATGAGTTCTGTAGTAGAATCAATTTCCGATTCTGAACCTTCAATTTCAAGTTCTATCAGTGCTTCGCCAACTCTTATTATATCGCCGGGTTTTCCGAAAAGTGCTGCTACAATTCCCGATTTTGGCGACGGAATTTCAGCTACAACTTTGTCGGTTTCCATTGAAACAAGAATTTCGCCCGATTCAATTTTTTGACCTTTTTTTACATGCCATTCGGCAATTATTCCTTCATCTAATCCTTCACCTATATCAGGAAAATTAAATATATATTTCATTGTTTTTTTGTTTCTTTTTATTCTTTTGTTTCTGTTGTTTCTGTTGATGCTTTTGATACTGTTGATGCTATTGTTTTTGTGGATTCTGTTGATGTTGTTGTTTCTATTGTTTCTGTTGATATTTTTTAATCAATAGTATCCACAGCATCC
>DZBS01000086.1 GCA_022729995.1 Draconibacterium orientale
TCTAATTTTGTAAAAAAGAATTATTACCAAATCAAAAAAAAGAAATTATGTTATCGATAAAAGTTGCAGCCTCAATAAACAGACAAATAGAAGTTGAGCACCATTCGTCTCAAATTTATTTGGCAATGGCCTCTTGGGCAGAAACTAACGGATATGAAGAGTCATCAAAATTTTTATATGCACATGCCGAAGAAGAAAGAATGCACATGTTAAAATTTTTTCATTATGTGAACGACAGAGGTTCGCATGCTCTTGTTCCCAAAACCGAGCAACCAAAAGTAATTTATGATTCTATAAAAGAAATTTTTGAAGAAATTTTGGAACACGAAATTTACGTTTCTCTATCAATAAATCACTTAGTGGGTGTTTGCGTTGACGAAAGAGATTTTACCACTCAAAACTTTTTACAATGGTTTGTTACAGAACAAATTGAAGAAGAAAGTTTATTTAGAAGCATTTTAGATAAATTAAATTTGCTTGGCGACGACAAAGCAAGTTTGTTTATGTTTGAAAAAGAAATTGCTTCAATAGCGACATCTAAATCTGTTTTAAAAACGGTTTAAATATTAAAATAATTTTAAAAAAATGTTGTTTTTTTTAATTGAAAGAAATGACATTTTTTTACAAAATTTTTAAAGTTTCTTTTTTTATCCAACCTTGTTTTCCGTCTTCCAAAATAATTTTATACCAAACTCCGGATACATCGGCAATTTTTACGTTAAAACCTTCATAAACATCAAATAATTTTGTTGAATTTTCATCGGGCGAACTGTTTACGGGTGAAGTTACGCTAAATACAATTGCTCTGTTTTTTGCTTTTAAGAAATTTAATTGTTTATGTGTGAAAAAGAAACTTAATGCAGAAATGAAAAGTGCAACCACCGAAACAGAAAATGTTATTTTTTTTGTTGTTGAACTTCTTGAAATTAAGAAATAAGCTGCTAAAAATAAACTTATTATAAATGAGGAAACACTCAAATATGACCAAAAATTATGATTTCTGGCTGTAACAATTTTTTTCATAAAGATTATAATTCCTAATTCAGGGATAGGAGTAGGTCTGTTGTTTACCAAAAGTTTAGCCATTTCGGAATTGTTTTGAATATCTTCGTCGTCCGGAGCAAGCAATTTGGCTTTTTCGTAGTAATATATTGAGTAATTAAGTTGTTTTGTTCGGTAATATGAATTTGCCAAGTTGTAATATAATTCTGCCGATTCATAACCGTTTTTTAATACTTTTTGATATTTTTCTATTGCTTGTTCATATTCTTTTTGTGAATATAATTCATTGGCTTTTTCAAAAATAATAATTTCATTTTTTTCTTGTGCAGAAATGCTTAATGCAAAAAACATCAAGGTAAATATTATGGATATTTTATATATTTTTTTGTTCATTTTACGACAATATTTATTTAAAATTATTATAAAATACTTTCCATTTTGTTAATAATATTTTCTGTTTCTGCATAAACAGATTCCGGCGTTTTATTATTCCCAACCGGTCCGTATTGTGCATATTCGCATGTGTTCATAATATCCAAAATAGAATTTATATATTCTTGATTTACATTTTTTTCGCTTAGTAAATTTGTAATTTCTCCTTTTGTAGCAAGGTTTTGATTCAAATTTAGTTTATCCGACAAATATCCGTTTAAACTTTTAAGTATTTCACTGTAAAAAGGTGTTTCTTTATTTGCTTTCAGCAAGTTTAATGCAGTTTTCAACCTTTTTTGAGATATTTTACCGGCTTTTTTATTTCTCACTTTTGCAATATCGGAATTCTCCTTAATTGTTTTTCTTCTAATCAAAACAAAAACTATAAATGCCAATAATGCAATAATATATGAAAGATAAAAAATTGAAGAACCTCCAAAATTTTTGTTTTTCTGTTTTAATGTTATATTTTTCTCTTTTATATATCTGATATCTTTATTAATGACTTGAACTCCTTGATTTGCAACTGTAGAATAATTTTCACCTTTTTCAATATCAATATCAAAACTTTGTGTTCTTATTGTTTCAAATTTATTGGTTTTTATATCGAAATAAACAAATTCAAGCGGTTCGATTTTAACTTTTCCGTATTTTCGTGCTAAAAGTAAGTATTTGAATTCTTTAAATCCTTCTCCGCCGGAAATTGTATATTTTATTGCTTCATCAACATTTGGTTTGTATGAGTCGAATGCATCGGGAATTTTGAGTCCGCCTTCGTTTAGTAAATATAAATTTCCGTTTCCGGATATTCGTAATGTGTAATTAATATTTTCGTCGGTTTTCAAATTTGTTTTATCAACACTTGCCGAAATTTTGAAATTTTCTCCAACAATTCCCGAGAAATTTTCAGGTTCTTTTTCCGGAAACGGTTTTACGGTAATTGTAACTGAATTTGCTTTAACAGGCTTATTCACAAAAGCATATCTATCAACAATTCTTCCAAAAATATCATATTCTTTACCAACTTTTTGTTTCACCGAAACTTCCAATTCATAAGGCTCAATTTGATATTTACCAATTTTTTGCGGATAAATTATTGTTTGGCGTAAAAGTGCGGCACTATATACTTGACCGTTTAATAATTCTCTTTCGGCCTGAATATTTTGAGGTGCTTGAATATCTTTTATCCAAAATCCGGTATATTTTGGAGTATTTTTTTCTGCTAAATTTCTAATATCAATTTTTGTATAAATTTTTGTTGTTGATATTATAAATTCTCCGGGATAAACATTTGTTTTTGAGTATGTTGTTTTTATAAATACATTATCGGAAATATCGTTTTCGCTGTTTGAATTTGAATTGTTTTGATTTAAATTATTATTGGTATTATTTCCGTTTTCGCCTTTAACAACGGTAATTTCAAATGGTTCGGAGTTATATGTTTTTCCGTTTACTGTAACTTGTGCAGACGGAATTATGAATTTTCCTTCTTTTTCGGCAATTAAGTGATATGTGTATGATGTTGAAATTAATTGAGTTGTATTTCCGTTTACATAAGAATAGGTTTGGCTCGACAAAGTATTTGGTCCGGAAATTACTTGAATTCCTTTGAATGCAGGCGATATGAAACCTGATGCATAATCGTTAACAGAAAATATTACTCTAAACAGTTCGCCTGTTGAAACAATTTTTTCACATTTTACAGTAAACGAAATTTGTTTGTTTTGGTTGGGCTTATTTCCTTTTACTTCGTTATTTCCAAATAATGTGCTTATTATTAGAATAGAACTAAGAATTATTGAAATTAATATTATAAATGTTTTTCTCATTTTTTTAAATTGTGTTTACCGGTTAGTGTAAAACAAGTATCAAAAGTATTATTTTTAATCTGTTTTAAAAAATCTTACCAATCTTTATCAACAGGAATTTTATGGTTATTTGCTTTTTCAAGTTTAACTTTATTATTTGTTTCATTATCCATTTTTTCGATATATTTTAAAAGCCTTTGAGCATCTTTATCCGACATTTGAACGTTTTGCGGCAAAGCGTCCGGGTCTTTATTATCCGGAATTCCGTCGTTATCGGAATCAATATCCTTGAAATCGGCTTGTCCGTCTTTGTCTGTATCTTTCGGATTTTTCGGGTCTTTTCCTGCTTCATAATTATCCGGAATTCCGTCGTTATCGGAATCTGTATCTTTGTAATCGGGCGTTTTATCTTTATCGGTATCGGTATTTTGCGATTTTTTTTCTTTATCGTTTGGAATTCCGTCGCCGTCGTCGTCGTTTGATTTTGATTGATCTTTATCTTTGTTTTCTTTATCTTTTTTGTCGCTTTCTTCGTCTTTATTTTGGTTTTCTTGTTGATTTTGATTTTGTTGTTGTTGCTGTTTTTTCAACTCTTTTAGCAAATTATTTGCAAGTGCCAAATTGTATTTTGAATCTATATCAGAAGGATTATTTCTCAAAGAATTTTTATATGATTCAATAGATTTTTCTACTGTTTTTATAGCTTCTTCAAGTTTCTTGTTTTTGATAAATTCCTCGCTTTGTTTTAGTTGCGAATTTCCGGCATTATAATATATTGTTGAAAGATTTTCTTTTGAAATATTATTTCTTTGTGTAAGTTTTATAAATTCTGTTTCTGCATTTTCAAATTTTCCTTGTTTGTAGAGCGCATCTCCAAAATTGAAATTTGCTTCCAAAGATGTTGTGTCGAAATTATATGCTTGCTTGTATAACGATTCTGCTTCCGGATATTTCATGTTGAAATACAATTTGTTTCCGTCTCTTATAAGTTTTCGTTCTTTCTGACCGAACACATTATAATAAAATGCCGTTATAATTAGTATTAAATATATTTTGTTCATTGTTAATCAAATAAATTAATTTTTGAAAGACGTTTATTTTTTCTTTCCAACAACATAAAATCAATTAATAAAAATAACATTGCCGCAAAAATAAATATATAAAAAAGGTCTTTATACTTTTTCATTTCAATTTTTGAGTCTGCTGTATCAACTTTGTCGAGTTGTTTTTGAATATTTCTTAAATCCGAAGAAATATTTCCGGCAGAGAAATACATTCCGTTTCCGGCATTTGCAACGTCTGTGAGCAAAGTAGGGTTTAGTTTTGTGAGAACAATGTTTCCGTTTCGGTCTTTTTTATATTCGCCGTTTTCTTCCGGAATTGGAACTGCCGATTGTTTTCCCATTCCAATTGTTGAAATAATAATTCCCAAATCGGCTGCATTTTTTGCTTTTTCGATTGATTCGTTTTCATGATTTTCTCCGTCGGAAAGAATAATTATTATTTTTCCTTCGTCGGTTGTTTTATCAAAAACATTTATGGATAAATCTATTGCATCGGCAATGTTTGTTCCTTGAACCGGAATCATATTCGGATTTATTGCCGAAAGAAACAAATCCGGATTATGAAAATTTGACGAAAGCGGAATTTGAATATATGCTTCACCTGCAAAAACTACTAATGCAGTTCTGTCTTTTGCATTTTTTCTGAGAATATCTGCAATTAAAAGTTTTGCTTTTTCTAATCTGTTTGGTTTAATATCTTCGGCCATCATGCTATTTGAAACGTCAAGAGCAATAACAATTTGTCGTCCGTCGCCTGTATCTACTTCAATTTCCGAACCGGCTTGCGGTCGTGCAAGTGAAAATATTAGCATTAACAAAGCTGCGTTATAAAGACTAAACTTTAGCAAAGGTCGTGTTTTTGAAGCATCGGGAGTTAATTTTTCAATCAATTCCAAATCTCCAAATTTTTGTAATTGAATTAGTTTTCGTTTTCTGTTAAAAAAATATCCTAAAAATAATATGGGAATTATTAAAGTTGCCCATAATATTTCGGTATTTTGAAACCGTAAAAGTGCCAAATTATTTATTTCTTCCATTTTCTATTCGGCTATATAATATTTTTAAAAAATGTTTGTCTGAGTAATATTTCAATTATCAAAAGTAAAGATGCCGCTATTGCGAACGGAAAATATCTTTGAACAATTTCCGAATCGTTTTTATCTCTTATTTTTGATTTTTCGAGTTTATCTATTTCTTGATAAATATTTGCCAAAGATTCATTGTCTGTTGCTCTAAAATATTTACCGTCGGTTTTTTTCGATATTGTTTTTAATAATTCTTCATCAATTTTTACTTCAACATTTTGAACAGAAGGACCAAAAACGGAATTTACCGGATATGGAGCTAAACCTTCTTTTCCTACTCCGATTGTGTAAACTCTGATATTATATTTTGTAGCTAAATCGGCAGCAGTTATCGGGTCAATATTTCCCTGATTATTTACTCCGTCGGTTAGAAGAATTACAACTTTGCTTTTTGCATCGCTGTCTTTCAGACGATTAACAGCGGTTGCAAGTCCGTGGCCAATTGCTGTTCCGTCTTCAATTATTCCGCATTTTATTTCGTTAAAAAGATTTATAAGTGTTGCGTGGTCGGTTGTGAGCGGACATTGCGTAAAACTTTCGGAACTAAAAACTACCAAACCGATTCTGTCGTATTCTTGTTTGTTGATAAATTCAATTGCAATATTTTTTGAAGCTTCAAGTCTGTCGGGTTCAAAATCCATTGCAAGCATGCTGCTCGAAATGTCGAGTGTAATAACAATATCAATTCCTTCCGACGATTCGTTATGTGTTTTTATAGATTGCGGACGAGCCAAAATAAATATCAGAAGAGAAATTACCAATATGCGAATTACGAAAAGTGAATGACGCAAATATCTCATAATATTTGAGCCGGCTCCCGAAAATCCTTCTACTGATGAAATTCTGACTGTTGCCTGCGAATTCTTTTTTTTGCGAATATACCAATAAATCATTGGTGGAATTATTGCAAACAACCAAAAATATTGCGGGTATGTATATGAAAATCCTTCCATTTTATATCTTTATTTCGCTTTCGTTCGACTGTTCTGTTAATTCGGCAATTATTTCTTTTGTTTTTTCAACAAAATCATAAGATTCTTTTAGGTTTAAATCGTTTTCCATGCTTGTGTGTTTTGCTTTTGCGAATTTTGCAAAATCGGCATAAAATAAAATTTTATTTAAACTGTCAACTTGTTCTTTTTTAATTAATTCGCTCGATTTCATGTAATTAACCAAATCTGTTGATGTAAATTCCAATGCCGGAATTTTGTATCTTTTTTCGATATAAATTTTTATAATTTGAATTAATTCTGTGTAATATTCTTTTATTTTACTTTCACTAATTAAATTACTTTTCTTTATAACATCAAGTTTTTCAAATGCCCAAATGTGTGGAGGAATTATTGGTTCGGGTTTAGAAAATATTGGTTTGTTTTGTTTGTATCTTTTATACAGATAATATATTAAAATTGAAATAATTATTAGAGAAATACCAATTATTATGAAAATTCCAAATCTGCTCCAAAACTCGTTGAAAGTCAGTGGAGTATCCATCGGATTTTTAATATCTGCAATTTTTAAAAGTTGAGTTGTATCAATTTTTGCAAGAAATGCAGAATCGGGTTTTATGTATGAAACATCTAAAACCAATGGGTTTGAGAGTAATGTATCTTTATCGACAATAAAAATGAAAGGCGGAATTTTGTATGTTGAATCGTTAAATGCCGTTATTATAAATGATTGCTCAATAATTTTTCCGTTTTCTTTTTTTATTATTCCGTTTGTGCTTATAATTTCAATATCCGGAATTATTTCTTTATCGAAAACCGGAAATATTATATTTTTTCCTTTATCGGAATTAATACTCAAAGTGAGTTTAATTTGATCGCCGATTTTTATCATATTTGTATCAATTGTGGCTTTTTGTGCCGAAACATTTGAATTTAATAATGATAAAAAAATAATAATCGGAAATATTTTTAGTAGTATTTTTATTGTCTTCATCGATTTTTAAACAATCTTAGCAATGGTTTAATGTAATCTTCTTTTGTATTTATTTCGGTATTGTCGACACCGGTTTTTTTGAAAATTTCTTTAACTTTTTCTGATTTTATTAAATTTAGCTTTTCATATTTTGCTCTTATTAATTCGTTTGAAGTGTTAACCCAAATTTCTTCGCCTGTTTCTGCGTCCGAAAATTTTATTAAACCAATATCGGGCATTGTTGATTCTCGTTCGTCAAAAATTTTTATTGCAACAACATCGTGTTTATGAGTTGCTGTTTGAAGTGCTTTAGAAAAATCGCCGTCGTTAAAATCGGAAATCAAAAATACGGTGCTTCTTTTTTTAATTACGTTTACAAGATATTTTAATGCAACCGATAAATCTGTTTTTTTGCTTTCGGCTTTGAAACTTAAAAGTTCGCGAATAATATATAATATGTGTTTTTTACCTTTTTTTGGCGGAATAAATTTTTCTATTTTATCGGAAAAAAATATTACACCGACTTTATCGTTGTTCTGAATTGCCGAAAAAGATAAAACAGCCGAAAGCTCTGTTATTAAACTGTCTTTAAATCTGTTTCGTGTTCCAAAATTTTGTGAATTGCTAACGTCGACAAGTAATATAACTGTAAGTTCTCTTTCTTCTTCAAATATTTTAATGTATGGTTTTCCCATTCTGGCGGTAACGTTCCAATCTATATTTCGGATATCGTCGCCAAAATCGTATTCTCGCACTTCGTTAAAAGTCATTCCGCGTCCTTTGAAAGCGCTGTGATATTCGCCTGCAAAAACATGCTTGGAAAGACCTTTTGTTTTTATTTCAATTCGTCTGACTTTTTTTAAAAGCTCTGAAGTGTCCATTTTAATTGTTAATTGTTAATTGTCAATTGTTTATTTTTTTTTCTATCATTCAGTTAATTCAGTCAATTCAGTCAATTCTTTCATTCCGTTAATACTGACAATTTATAATTCATAATTTATAATTTATAATTCTTTTACGGGACTTCAATTGTGTTTAAAATTTCCGTAATAATTTGGTCGGAAGTAATATTTTCTGCTTCCGCTTCATAAGACAAACCAATTCTGTGACGTAAAACATCGTGAGCAACAGCTCTAACATCTTCGGGAAAAACAGCGCCTCTTTGTTGAATGAAAGCATAAGATTTTGCTGCAAGAGCAAGGTTTATACTTGCACGCGGCGAACCTCCGAAAGAAATAAGGTTTTTGAGTTTTGAAAGTCCGTATTGTTCGGGATATCTGGTTGCAAATACAATGTCAACAATATATTGTTCGATTTTTACATCAAGATAAACTTCTTTCACAACTTCTCTTGCCGAAATAATTGCTTCTTTTGAAAGCATTTTTTTTGCTTGCGGAAATTCTTTTGCAATGTTTTGTCTGATAATTAATTGCTCTTCATTTTTTTTCGGATAATCAATAACAACTTTTAACATAAAGCGGTCAACTTGAGCTTCGGGAAGCGGATAAGTTCCTTCTTGTTCAATAGGGTTTTGAGTTGCTAAAACCAAGAAAGGTTTGTCAAGTTTATATGTTTCGGAACCAATAGTAATTTGTCGTTCTTGCATTGCTTCTAAAAGAGCACTTTGAACTTTTGCGGGAGAACGGTTAATTTCGTCGGCTAAAATAAAGTTTGCGAAAATCGGGCCTTTTTTAACAATAAATTCTTCTTGCTTTTGGCTGTAAATCAGTGTTCCAATCAAATCGGCAGGAAGTAAATCCGGTGTGAATTGTATTCTGCTGAAATCGGCATTAATTATTCTCGCAAGTGTGTTAATTGCAAGTGTTTTTGCAAGTCCGGGAACTCCTTCCAAAAGTATATGTCCGTCGGATAAAAGACCAATTAAAAGGCTGTCAATAAGATGTTTCTGTCCTATTATGACTTTGTTCATTTCCAATCTTATTATTTGAACAAATGAACTTTCTTTTTCAATTTTATCGTTTAGTGCTTTAAAGTCAAAATCTTGCTCCATTTTATGTAAATTATTGTTTGAAATATTTTTAGTATGCAAATGTAAAAAGCACCTTGGTTTAAAAAAAAAATTTTAATGGTTTCTAATGCTTTTTAACGTTTTTTAATTAATTCTTTTAGATATTAGACATTAGATATGAGATATGAGATTTTTTGAATTAACAGAATGAATGAAATATTGAATTAACTGAATTAACAGAATGAACAGAATGAATGAAATATTGAATTAACTGAATTAACAGAATGAACAGAATGAATGAAATATTGAATTAACTGAATTAACAGAATTAACTGAATTAATGGGATTATTCAATAATTTTCACATTTCCACATTTCCACATTTTCAAATTTCCAAATTTCCACATTTTCAAATTTCCACATTTTCACATTTCCACATTTTCACATTTTCACATTTCCAAATATTCAAAATTCCAAATTTTCAAATTTTCAAATTTTAAACTAATCATAATTATCAAGCCTGCTTCGTTGTTTTTTATATTCAATACCTTTGAAAACCGACGATTTAATATTAATTCTGAAATTATAACTTTTCATGGGTCCGTAAGGAATAAGATTAAGTCCCATTTCCCAACAATGTAAATCTCTATGAATATTTAAATCTGTATGTATGAATTTTCCGGCAGAAACATCAAATTCGTTTCTAACACTCACACTCCAATTTTTAGTAATTGTTAAACTTGCAGTCATTGAAATGGTTTGGACAATATCTTTCACATATTTTTGAAGTGTTTTATCGTAAGTATTTGTTAGTCTGAAATCATATCCTAATTGTATATCCCAAGGAACACTAAAATCGGCGTATGCAATTTCAGGATTTTGATATAAATAAATATTCGACTTCGGTTTCTTGTTTTTATCCTTATCACTGTTTGGATTTAATGAGCCAGATAAAGAAATTCCGGCAGATACAAGTCTTGCAATTTTTCCGTTTTCATCCCATTCAAATTTATTAATTTTTACACCTAAAGTATCTTTTGTATAAAAATCAAAATTTGCATTGAAATTGACATTTACATTTTTAAAAATTGTTGTGTTTCCGTTAATTACAGGATTTGCCCATCGTAACGAATCTGCTGCAATATTATATGAAGTGCTGAAAGATAAATTGTTTAACAAAATTATTTTGGTGAATGAATCTGATGTATCTTTTTTAGTTTTCATTTTCATTTCAAAATTATTTCCCAAAGTAAAAGAAATCGCACCGGATTTTCCCGAAGGCGGGTAACCGAATATTCCTATTCCGTCATAAGCATAAGAAACTTCTTCGCCTTTATTGTCAACATATTGTCCGTAATATCCCCAAAAACTGTTACTAAAATCCGGACGGTAATTAAAACCTATTGCAGGTGTAACAACATGTCGAATCGCATTTATTTTACCTTTTTTAAATTTATATAATCCAAATATTTTTGTTCTTATAGGAACAGAAAAACTAAAATCCATCGGATGTCTAAATCCTTTTATTGTATCTGAAGCAACATTGTAATAAATCGAATCATTTTCGTCAATCATCTGAATTTGACGTTTTTCTATATAATCTCCGTAAATTCTTCCGTTATAATTAATTGAAGGAGCAACGGTAAAATATTTAAACAATTTGAATGATGTACTTATTGGAACACTGTATTTGAAACCGTTACTCATGTTCGACAATGTTTGCATTGTCAATAGTGTTGAATCCGGCGAGTTAACTGTATTTTTTAAAGATGTACTTACGCTGACTCCAATTTTTTGATACCATTTTTGTCCTTTTCCTAAACTTTCAAAAGGAAATACGGTTTTCATATTTAATGAAACCACAGGCAAACTAAGATTTGTAGTTTTTGTGGCTGTATTTTGTGTATAGTTAAGATTTGACGACAAATTAAATATACTTCCGGGTTTTGTTAATTGGTATGAAATACTCGATGATTTTGTATTATCGGTTAATTGGTCGAGATTTACGGCTGTATATGAACTGTGAGCAGATGAACCAAAATTTAAAGTTGCCGAGAAATTACTGTTTGGGTTTGCTTTCTGATCTTGTGCCCAATTTCCTCTAACCCAAAATGTTTTTTCTTCGGTATAATCCGGTAAAATTATTTCTCCGTTAACATTTTTGCTGTATTGAATACTCAAACCTCCGTTAAATTTGTAAAGTTTTTTAAAATTTGTAGTAAATTCGGTTCCCCAACTTCCTTTTGAATAAATATCAAAAGTTATCGAAGCATTATAATTATCATTTATTGCCCAAAAATATCCGCCGTTTGAAAGATAAAATCCTCGCCTTGCTTCTTCGCCGTATTTTGGCATTAACAATCCTGATGTATTTTTCTTTTGACTGGGAATTAATCCGAAAGGAAGACCCAATATATATAAAGGTATATCTGCAATTACGAAATACATTGGTCCGGAAACAATTCTCTTATCCGGAATAACCTTTGCTTTAGTTAGTTCAATATAAAAATGAGGATGATCCAAATCGCAAGTCGTATATTTTCCGTCGTAAATATGAATTTGTTTGTTTTCGTGAATTTTACTGACTCCGCCATGCAAATATCCTTGAGAATGTTCTGTAATAACATCTTTTACAATTCCTTGCTTTGTTTTGAAATTATATTTTAAAGATTTTGCGTCAAATTCATCGTTTTTTTCTTTAAAAACCGGCGAACCTTTAATAATTCCCGAACTGTCGGAAACTCCGTGAGCAAAAAGGTAATTTTCTGTGGTGTTGATTTCTACATAATCAGATTTTAAATTTATGTCGCCCGAAACTATTACAGCTCCGCCGTATAAATAAATCATTTTATCGCCCATAGACATCATTAAGGAGTCGTTACAAGAATAATCAATAACTTCCGTAATTGCATCTTTTGATATAATTGCATTTTTTATCGAATCTTTTTTTGTATCTCCTTTTTTATCTTTAAATGTTTTAATTGTATCGCCAATACTTACAGGTTTTACATGATTGGTTTTCAGGCTGTCTTTGTTTGGAATTTTTTTATTTTGAGAAAACCCAAAAACCGAAATGAATAAAAATAAAATTAGTAAAAAAGAGTTTTTAATAAAAATACTTTTCTTATTGATTAATGTGTTATTTTTGTATTCGCTCAAAATATTAGATTTTTGTGTGTACAAATTTAAAATTTTCGTTATTCCTAAAAATAGTTTTTTTATTAATAATTGTTAAAATTACACGGCTTGCAAATATATTTATATTAATCTTATAAAATATAAAATTTATAACTCAATACTATGAAATTTATTATTAAAACAGCAATATTAACATTTACAATACTTTTTCTTTCTCAGAATATTTTTTCGCAAGAATCATATAAATTAAAAAAAGTTGTTATTGATGCCGGACACGGAGGAAAAGATCCCGGTGCTATAGGTTTAATAAGCAAAGAAAAAGATTTGGCTCTTGCCGTTTCACTCAAATTAGGAGAATTAATAAAACAAAATATTCCGGATGTAGAAGTTATTTACACACGCTCAACAGATGTTTTTATTGAACTTCATAAACGCTCTCAAATTGCAAACGAAAAAAAAGCCGATCTTTTTATTTCTATTCACATAAATGCAAGTAACACAAAAACGGTAACCGGAACATCTACTTTTGTTATGGGATTAAACAAAGTTCAAGAAAATCTTGATGTTGCAAAGCTCGAAAACTCCGTAATTTTAATTGAAGATAATTATAAAACTCATTACGAAGGTTATAATCCGAATGCTCCGGAATCAGACATTATTATGGCACTATATCAAAATGCTTTTTTAAATCAGAGTATTAATTTAGCCGATAAAGTTCAAAAACAATTTACCAACAGAGCAATGAGATACGACAGAGGTGTTCGCCAAGCCGGACTTGTTGTTTTGTGGAATTGCACAATGCCCGGAATTTTAGTTGAAGCCGGATTTATAAGTAATCCGGAAGAAGAAAAATTTTTAGTTTCGGAATACGGTCAAAATATAATTGCTTCTGCTATTTATAGAGCATTTAAGGAATATAAAAACGAATTGGAAGCTTCAAAAATCAATAATACTTCTGTTAACAACCAACAATTAAATTCAAATAATAAAGACATTCAAAAAAATAAAAGTGATATTATTTTTAAAGTTTCAATAGGATATTCAAAAAAGAAATTAGAAACATTGCCTCAAAATTTTAAAGGATTACAAAATGTTCAAAGAAGTTTCGACGGGAAAAAATATCTTTACACAGTAG
>DZBS01000087.1 GCA_022729995.1 Draconibacterium orientale
TCAATTTTTTTTTTGTTTTGTCCCGGATTATATTTCTTTGCAATCGGAAAAATTAATATATTTATTAACTAAAATTTTGAATTATGTCAGACATTGCCTCAAGAGTAAAAGCTATTATTGTTGACAAATTAGGCGTTGAGGAAAACGAAGTAACAATAGAAGCAAGTTTCACAAATGATTTAGGAGCAGATTCATTAGATACAGTTGAATTAATCATGGAATTTGAAAAAGAATTTAACATCGCTATTCCTGATGATAAAGCTGAAACAATTGCTACTGTCGGTGACGCTATAAGCTATATCGAAGAAAACGTAAAATAAAACTTTTTGAGGATTACCTTTTGGTAATCCTCATTTGTATTTGTCTTCAACCAAAAAAATAATATGGAATTAAAACGAGTTGTAGTAACAGGAATAGGAACTATAAATGCATTAGGACATAACATTTCCGAAACATGGGAGAACATGATTAAGGGTGTTAGCGGTGCAGGTCCTATAACTTCATTTGACCCCACACATTTTAAAACAAAATTTGCTTGCGAGGTTAAAAATTACGACCCTACAAATTACTTTCCTAAACCGGAAGCCAGAAAACTTGACAAATTCACTCAGTTTGCTATTATTGCTGCTGATGAAGCTGTTGCAGATTCAGGTCTCGATTTGGAAAAAATTAATAAAGACAGAGCAGGAGTAATTTGGGCTTCAGGAATTGGCGGACTCGACACTTTTATGGAAGAAGTGAAAAATTACGTTGCCAACGGTTTAGTTCCCAAATTTAATCCGTTTTTTATTCCAAAAATGATTGCAGATATTGCATCAGGTCATATTTCTATTAAATATGATTTTAGAGGACCAAACTTTGCAACAGTTTCAGCATGTGCATCTTCATCAAATGCCCTTGTTGATGCTTTTAATTATATCAGACTCGGCAAAGCCGACATTTTTGTAACAGGCGGTTCTGAAGCTGCTATTACAGAAGCCGGTGTTGCAGGATTCAACGCAATGCGTGCAATTTCTACCAGAAACGAAGATCCTAAAACTGCTTCAAGACCTTTTGATATTGGAAGAGACGGTTTTGTTATGGGCGACGGAGGAGCAGCATTAATTCTTGAAGAATACGAGCATGCAATTAAAAGAGGTGCAAAAATTTATGCAGAATTTGCAGGCGGAGGTTTGAGTGCAGATGCACATCATATTACAGCTCCGCATCCTGAAGGCAGAGGTGCGAAAATTGTAATGAAAAATGCTTTGGAAGATGCTGAAATGACTCCAGATCAAATTGATTATATAAATCTTCACGGAACTTCAACCGGGCTTGGAGATATTGCCGAAACAATGGCTGTTAAAGAAGTTTTTGGCGAACATGCTTATAAATTAAGTATCAGTTCTACAAAATCTATGACCGGACATTTACTTGGTGCAACAGGTGCATTGGAAGCAATTGCAGCTATTTTGGCTATCCAAAACGGAATTATTCCGCCAACTATTAATCACTTTGAAACAGATCCGAAAATTGACCAAAAACTTGATTTTACTTTTAATGTTGCCAAAAAACGTGAAGTTAGAGCGGCTTTAAGTAATACTTTCGGTTTTGGCGGACATAATGTATCTGTGATATTTAAAAAATTCTCAAAATAATTTGTGCTAAGATTCTTTAGAAAAAAATCTGACTGTAACGATATTAAGCTTAATTCCGAATTAAAAAATATATTGGGATTTAAACCTAAAAATTATAGTTTGTATTATGCCGCTTTAACTCATAAATCGGCTACAAATTCTAATTGTATTGGCGGTTATAAAAATAACGAACGTCTCGAATTCCTCGGCGACGCAATTCTTGATGCCGTAATCAGCGAACTTCTATATTCAAGGTTTCCTTCGGCAGATGAAGGTTTTCTTACCGAAATGAGAACAAAAATTGTAAACGGTAAAAAACTTGCCGAACTTTCAAAAAAAATCGGTTTAAATAAAATTGTTAAAAAAAATTCGGGAAATTCTTCTTCCGTAAGAATTTACGAAGATGCTTTTGAAGCTTTAATAGGAGCAATGTATCTTGACAAAGGAATTGAATGCACCAAAAAATTTATTGCTCAAAGAATAATGATTCAGCATATTGATTTGAATAAACTTAAATCTGTTGAATTAAACCACAAAAGTAAACTTATTGAATGGTCGCAAAAAAAGAAAATAATTATTGATATTGATACCGATTATGAATCTGCAGATTCTAAAGTTTTTATTTCGTATATTCGCCTCAATAATGAAGTAATTGGCAAAGGAAGAGCTTTCTCAAAAAAGGAAGCAGAACAAATTGCTTCAAAAGTTGCTTTTGAATATATTTCCAATGAAAAATACACAGAACAATAAAACTTTCAAATTTTCCGATAAAGCGGAAAACCTCGACTTTTATGTTATCGGGATTTCATCTGTTGAAAAAATTTACAAAATTTCGTGGCAACTTAATAATATTTTAGGAATTGAACTTTCTTTATCCGACGATTTTTCTAAAAATTCCGATTCTGAAAATTCTTATTCTGTATTTTCCGGAATATTTGAAGATTTAAATAAATTTTTTCTTATTGAAAACAAAAACATCAAATCCGTTTTGTCTTCCAAATATAAAAATATTGATTATTTCTTCATTTTATCAACAGAAACAGAGTTGTTTAATATTTCAAATATTTCGGAACGATTAATAAAATCAAAATTATTTCAAGGTGTTTTTGTAATTGAACCTTGCAAAGATTTAAAAAATACAGCTCAGGTTTTGATTTCTTTTTAATTTTTTTTTCGATATAAAATAAAAAGCCGCTCAATTTTATATTGAAACGGCTTTTTGTATATATTGAAAAGGTTAAATACTTACAATTACATAGCTGAATTGAATTATTTTTCTAAAATTTTTGCTTCAACTCTTCTGTTTAAACCTCTTCCTGCTTCAGTCAAATTGTCTGCTCTCGGAATTGTTTCTCCGTAACCGTAAGCTGTAATTTGAGCTAAATTAACTCCTTGACTTATAATATAATCTGAAACCGATTGAGATCTTTGTTGAGATAATTTTTGATTGTAAACATCGGAACCTTTACTGTCGGTATGACCCGATATTTCAATTTTTAAGTTTGGATATTGTTTCATAATATTTACCAATCTGTCTAATTCCGGATATGATTCCGGTTTTAAAGTTGCTTTTCCCGAATCAAAGAAAACGTTATTTAACACAATTTTGGCACCAATTCCCATTGGTTGTAATTGAATGTCTTTTCTTATCACTTCGTGAGTTGAAGTGTCGGCAATAACCAAGTTTTCCGAATAGAAGAAGTAATCGGGTGCACCTGCAGTTAAAGCGTAATCTTTTCCCGGAGGAAGTGTAACTGTATAAGCACCTGTTCCGGGATATGAATTCACGGTTTTAACAACTTTTCCGGTTGCATTATCAACTAATTCAATTGAAGCTTCAATAGGTTTTCCTGAATATGCGTCGGTTACAATTCCTTTAACTATTGAAAGTTGAATTGTAACAATATTTACCGGTTTTTCTATTTCCGATTCGTTAACAGGTTTTTGTTTGTATGCAATTAGTTCTGTTGATGTTGAACTTGTAATGTTAACCGGTCTTTCCGGACCTAAGAAAATAACTCTGTAAATATCTTTGTCGCCAAATCCTTCGGGTCTGTCGGCCGAGAAATATCCAAATCTTTGATTGGGGCTTAACATAAAGAACATGTCGTCGTCGGGAGTATTTACCGGATAACCGATATTTTCGGGTTTATTCCATGTTCCGTCATCGTTTTTGGTGGCTTTAAAAATATCAAAACCGCCGGTTGTGTAATGTCCTCTTGAACTGTAATATAAAGTTCTTCCGTCTGATGAAATTTCAATTGTTTCTTCATCATATTTTGAATTTATTTCGGCTCCCATATTTTCGGGTTTTTGCCATTTTTTGCCGTTTTGTGTTCGGTTGCTAAACCAAATATCTTGTCCGCCTTGTCCGCCTTTTCTGTCGCTTACAAAGTATAGAACCATTGAGTCTTTTGATATTGAAACAGAACTTTCTCTATTCTTTTTTTTGTTTATATCTTTCATTTTATCAAAAGCCTGCCATTTTTCGTCGTAAAGTTGAGAATTAAATAAATCTCCAAAACCTTTGTTTCCTTTATATATACATAATTCTTTTCCTTCGGGTGAAATTTCGACAGCCGCATCGTTATGTTTTGAGTTTATAGGCTTTTCCATTTGGATTGCTTCAGCCCATTTTCCGTTATCGGCTTTTGAATAATAAACGTCTTCGAAATAAAGTTGTGTTCTCAAATCTTGTTTTCCGCCGGTTGTATTTGGTCTTCTTGAGGTGAAATACATTATTGAATCTTCTTCAAAAAATACCGGACTGTAATCTGCATAAACAGTATTTATTCCTTCACCCAAATTATCTATAAAGCATCTGAGTGAATTTTCTGACAATTCAATTGCAGATTCACATTCTTCAATTCTTTTATCGATTTTTGTTTTAACTTTTTGAAGTTTCTTTGGGTCTAAACTTTCCATATATTCATTAAATGCTTCAATTGCTTCTTTAAATTTATATGCTTGTTGTAGAGCCATTCCTTTAACCAAAAGAATATCCGGAGATAAATTTTCATTTATATCGAAAGCATTTTCGATATATTTTAGTGATTTGTATTTATTTGCTGATTTCAAATATGAAACTGCAATTTGGTAATTTAAAGCCGCATTGTCTTCGTTGTATTCATAAGCCTTTAAATAGTAATTAATTGCTTCTGAATATGCACCTTTTTTATTTCGTTTAAATTGATTATTTCCTTTTCTCACATTTTTCATTGCATCTTTAAATCCTTCTTCGGAAATTTTAAATTCAGAGGGTTTTATTTTTACAAACTTTTGAGCATAAGAAATGTTACTAAAAAGAAGTGCCGAAATAATTATTAATAATGTTATTTTAAATTTCATCTGTTTTATAATTTATAAAATATTAATTACATTCTTTTAAATATAATTGTGGATTTTCAATTCCAAGTTCTACAGCTTTTTTCCAGTCGGCGCATGCTCCGTCGAAATCTCTAAGATTTTCTCTGGCAGTTCCTCTGTTTGCATATGCTTGAGCAAATTTTTCGTCTATTTTTATTGCTTCGTTGAATGACTTTAAAGCATCTTTATAATTTTTGAGTTTTAATTGTGCTGTGCCCATATTATTATATGCTGCGGCATAAGTGTTTTTATAATTTATTGCAAATTGAAAGTCTTCAATTGCTCCGTTGTAATCTTCTTTTTCAAATTTTACAAGTCCGCGGTTATTGAATGCTGTATAATATTCCGGATTTATTTCTAATGCTTTTGTGTAAGAAATAATGGCTTCATCAAATTGTTTTAGTTCTTTTTGTGTAAGTCCCAAATTGTTGTATGCAAAACCGAGTTTTGGATTTAATTCAACTGTTTTTAAATAATCTAAAACAGCACCTTCATAATCTCCAATTTGGCTTTTAGCGCCTGCTCTGTCGTGATAGGCATAAGCATAATCTTCTTTTGCAAGAATTGCTTTATTGAAATCTATAATTGCTTCTGAATATTTTTTCAAGCTAAAATTTGCCATTCCTCTGTAATAATTCACATTTGCTTTTGTATATCCTTTTGAAACGGCACTGTCAAAATCAATAATTGCCGCATCATATTCGTTTATGTTAACTCTCGAAAATCCTCTTGCAAAATATGCTTTTGAATTTGCCTTATTGATTTCTAATGCAACTGTAAAATCGGCTATTGCTCCGGTGTAATCATTAAGTTCGTTTCTGGTAATTCCTCTGTTGTAATAAGCCTTTTCAAAGTTTGGTTTATATTTAATTGCATCAGTAAATTCAATTTGTGCTTTAGGAAAATCCTGTGCCAAAAAATCTTGAATTCCTCTGTTGTATGCCAACTCGGCTTCTTGATCTCCTGCAACTATTGTAGTTTCTACATTTGTTTGTGAATTTACAAATGTAACAAAATGCAAAGTAATGAAAATGAGTGATATGATTTTTTTCATGTGCGTTTTAATTTTCTATATTTTCAATAATAATTTTTTTTAAAACTTTATTAACAGAATTATATTTTATTAAATTTAAAAAGTTTATTTTTAATATTTATTAATATATTTATTTTTTATAGTATTTATGCAAATTTACAAATATATTTTAAATTGAATCAACAAAAACGATGAATGAAAATAAAATTATAGATTTAACTTATCTTTTAAATGCTTCTTCCGACAAAGAATTTCTTTTTAAAATGTTTTCCATGTTTAAGACACTTGTTCCTGAGATTAGGTTGCTCATGACTTTTGCATTAGCTCACGAAGAATACAAAAATTTATCCGAATTGGCTCATAAACTTAAATCTCCCATTTCGATTTTGGGAATGGCAAAAACTCGGAAAAAGATTGAATCGCTTGAAAGAGACTCAAAGGATATTATTAATGTTGAAACTTATTATAATAGAATCGAAGATATATTTGAAGATTGCAGTTTGGCAATTGACGATATGATTGAATGCGAACGTAAATTTAAATAATGGAATTTCCTTTTAAATATAAACAAAAAATTGAACTTTTTCCGGAAGACGAAAGTTTAAAATCTTCTGAATTTTTTTTCAATGAATTAATTTCCGAGTTTTCGCAAAACAAAGCGGAAATTAAAAATTATGATAAAAATAATATAAGTCTTATTTCAAAGAATTCTCTTTTTTTTGTTAAATACCCAATAAAAATCAATTTTAATAATAAACCCGATAATTTTTTTGTAGCTTATGAAATTGATTTGAACAAGCTTGTAAATATTACATTTTTTGTAGTTTTATTTTCTGCCTTATTTTCAATATTTTCGGTTACCGGATATTTAATTTTTGCTGTTATTTTTATTGTTGTTTTTTACGGCATTAACTTATTTTTTATAAATTCTTTTGTTGAAAGAACTATTTTGAAAACAGCAGGCGGAAATTCCTTTGATTTTTCGGGAAATGAAAATATTTCATCATTGCAAAATGAATGGATTGAAAATCCGAATAAATGTTCGGCTTGCGGTTGCGAACTTAACGATTTGATTTTGGATTGCCCCGATTGTGGTCTGAAAATCAGAAAAAACAGACATTATGTTCCTTTGGACACATCAAAATATCAGGAAAAAAATATAAAATATCATTTTAAAAAATAATTTGTTATGCTTCAAAATCTTAAAATTTATTTGGTAACATTGTTAATTCTTGCTTTTTCTTGTTCAAATAAAGTTGAGAAAAAAAACAATTCCGACAATCCTATTAATATTAAATTAAAATCAACCGAAGATATGTTGAAAATTATTGAAAATACGAAATGGTTTGGTCAGTCGTGCGTTAGAATTATTTTTGAAGGAAAAACTATTTATTTCGACCCTTATAATATTTCAAAAGTTGACAAAGCAGATATTATTTTTATTACACATTCGCACAAAGACCATTTTTCGCCCGAAAATATTAGAAAAATAATTACTCCAAATACAAAAATTTATGCTCCTTTAAGCACTTCGATGCTTCTTTCCGATAGCGGTTTTGTTAATGTTACGGCTGTTAAACCTTTTGAGAATTTTGAAATAGAAGGAATAAAAGTTTCATCAGTTCCTGCATATAATGTTGTGAAAACAAATTTTCATTCTAAAGAAAATAATTGGCTTGGATATATTGTAAATCTCGGAGGAACAAATGTTTATCATCCCGGCGATACTGAAAGAATTCCGGAAATGAAGAATTTTAAAACAGACATTGCATTTATGCCTTTAGGACAAACCTACACCATGAATAATGTTGAAGAAGCCGTTGAAGCTGTAATTGATGTTAAAGCAAAAATTGCAATTCCGTTTCATTACGGTATGTATGAAGGAAAAGTTGATGACGCAGAAAAATTCAAAGAATTATTGAATGGTAAAGTTGAAGTTATTATTCTTAAGCGAGAATAGAATTAGTTTTCTTTTTTTTATCGAAATATTTAAAAAGATAATAAATAACGAAAGCCCAAAATGTTCCCAATAATGCACCGACCAAAACGTCGCCGGGAAAATGAACTCCCAAATATATTCGGCTGTAAGCAATAACAGAAGCCCAAAATATTAGTAAGATGCTTATATATTTATTTCTTAAAATTAATGAAGCCAAAACTACCGTTCCAAAAGCGTTTGCGGCATGAGAAGAAACAAATCCGTATTGTCCGCCCGGATATTTTACAACATGAACAATATCGGCAATTAACGGATTAAAACACGGACGTAATCTTTTGAAAACATCTTTAAAAAGATGAACAGATGTTTGGTCGGTTAATATTGTTGTAAATATAAAAAAGAAAATAATTATAAAACTGTTTTTGGCTCCAAATTTTTTGAAAACAAAAATTAAAATTGAAATATAAAGTAAAATCCATGAATATTTACCTGTTAAAAACATCATTACAGAATCAAAAAATTCGGAATGAAATGAATTTAAAAACAAGAAAAGCTTAATATCTATATTTATTAAAAAATCAATCATTTGTCTCGTTAAGTGAATTCCAAATCATATCTTTAAGTTCGTTTAAACCTTTTCCGGCAACTGAAGAAATAAAAATGTATGGAACTTCGGGAATTTCCGGTTTTAATTGTTCAAGCATTTCTTCATCAAGCATATCTATTTTTGAAATTGCCAAAAGTCTTGTTTTATCAAGCAGTTCGGGATTGTATTCTTTTAATTCGTTAAGTAGAATTTTATATTCGTTCTTTATGTTTTTACTGTCGACAGGTATCATAAATAAAAGTATCGAATTTCTTTCGATATGTCTTAAAAATCTCACACCCAGACCTTTTCCTTCTGCAGCTCCTTCAATTATTCCCGGAATATCAGCCATTACAAATGACTTTTCGTTGTAATATTCCACCATTCCTAAATTTGGAGTGAGTGTAGTAAATTCGTAGTTTGCAATTTTTGGTTTTGCTGCCGAAATTGACGATAAAAGAGTTGATTTTCCTGCATTTGGAAATCCAACCAAACCAACGTCGGCAAGAATTTTTAGTTCAAGAATAAACCAATCTTCAATTCCTTCTTCGCCGGGCTGAGCATATTGCGGAGCTCTGTTTGTAGCAGATTTAAAAAAAGTATTTCCTTTTCCGCCTCTTCCGCCGTTTATAAGAGTTTTTTGTTGGTCGTGTTCGGTAATTTCAAGAATTACTTCGCCGGTTTCGGCATTTTTTGCTATTGTTCCCAACGGAACTTCAATATAAATATCTTCACCGTCGGCACCTTTTTTCATTTGACCCAAACCTATTCCGCCGTCGCCGGCAAAAATATGTCGTTTGTATTTTAAATGAAGAAGTGTCCATTTATTTATGTTACCTATAAGAATTATATTACCGCCGCGTCCGCCGTCGCCACCGTCCGGACCGCCTTTTGCAGTTCTTTTATCTCTGTAAAAGTGAGGAGAACCTGCTCCGCCTTTACCTGAACGACAAAATATTTTTACGTAATCTATGAAATTTGCGTCTGACAAAATTTATTTTTCTAATTTAAAATTTATTTTTTTCAATCCGCAAAGGTAAGAAAAACTATGATGAATTTTTAATATCAACTGTTTTTAAATTTTTTATTTCAAAATTCGATTTTAAATCATTCCCAAAATATCAGCAATATAGGTTAAACCAAGCGAAAGTGAAAAGGTAATTGCCGGAGCAATAATCCACATAACAAAAAATCTGTAGAAATAATTAATATAAATTGTTCCCACAAAAATTAGAACCGAAATTAAAACCGCAATCCATGAAGTTACAATGTTTTCGGTTATTATATTGACATAATTAAAAAATAATTATGAGTTCGTATAATCGACGAGCAGCCATAAGAAAAAAACCTATTGAAATAAATATCCACGAGATATTATATATTTTTTTTTATGAAGTTTATTGCAATAAATGCAGTCCCAAATTGCAAAATTACCGATAATATTAGTGCGATTTTTAAAAATATATTATCGCAAATTTAGTTTATTTTGGGGAAGAATTTTAATGTTTTTCTTATGATTAATTATTGTTTTTAAAACGGTTTTCCTACAACCACCGAAGTGCTCCATTTCCAACCATAATAAAGTTGCTGAATGTTTTGTTCATAAGTAAATCCTGTTGCCGGGTCGCTCACAATTATTAATCCGTTTGGCGATATTCCTTGCAGCAAAATAAAATGACCGACACTCGGATTGTTCATTGGATTTACAAAAGCAATAAGTTTCCAACCGCTTGACAGAGTGTTGTATAATTGTTGCGGATTTGCAGGATATTGAACACTCCAAGCAGTGAAATTGTATGAATTTAAAATATATATAACTTCGTTGCTGTTTGCCGGTCGGTTTTGCGGCGAACCTGTTAATCTTGCAACAACTTGAGATTGTGTTTGATAAACTCCGCCTTTATATAAAGCACTTTGAATGCACGAAGCCCAACACCACATGGTTTGTTCTTGTTTTTGAATTTGTGATTTTCCCACGGAATTCAAAAACAGTAAAATTACGATTATTAAAAGATAAGTTTTTTTCATAATTTTTAATATTTTAAGGATAACATATTTTTAGAAATTTACAATATTTCCGAAACATTTCAAAATCCTTATTTATAAAAAAAACGCTATAAGTCAATGTTTATAGCGTTTAAAACTTTTTTGTTATATATAAAAGTGTTTTACAATTTATCCAATTCTATTTTTATCAATTTAAAAATATTATCAATTTCTCCAACTCCCGGAATTAATTGTAATTTATTTTGCTTTGAATAAAATTCGGCAACTTGAGCCGTTTTTTCATTATAAACTTCAATTCGGTGTGCAATAATTTTAGGAGTATCGTCAACACGTCCTTCTTCTTTTGCTCTTTTTAAAAGTCTTTTTGTTAATTCATCTGAATTAACGTCTAAAGAAATCATAACAGAAATTTCGGTATTGTATTTTTTAAGCAAATTACATAATGCTTCGGCTTGTTCAAATGTTCGCGGAAATCCGTCAAAAACAAATCCGTTTCCGTTAATATTTGATTCAATTTTTTTATCAATCATATCAATAACAACTTGGTCGGGAACAAGTTCACCTTTGTCGATAAATTTCTTGGCTTCTTGTCCCAAAGATGTATTAGATAAAATTTCTGCTCTTAAAATATCGCCTGTTGATAAATGAACAAGATTAAATTCGTGAATTATCTTTTTTGATTGTGTTCCTTTTCCTGCTCCGGGAGGACCAAATATCAAAATATTTTTCATTTTAGAACCCGAATTATTTGTTTTTACAACCGAGTAAATATCAGGATAATTTCTTCCGTATCCGTCGTAATCCAATCCGTAACCAATTATAAAATCGTTAGGAATTGTAAAACCGATATAATCAATTTTGTAATCTTTTTGGAATGCTTCGGGTTTAAAAAGCAAAGTTGCAACTTTAATTTCCTTTGGTTCGTATCCGCGAAGTTGCTTTATGATATTTTCCATTGTAATTCCGGTATCAATAATATCTTCCAAAACAACAACAGTTTTGTCTTTAATATCTTCGTTTATACCGATAAGTCTTTTAACTTTTCCGGAAGAAACGGTTCCTTCATAAGATGCAAGTTTTAAGAATGTAATTCTTGCTTCAATATTTATAAGTTTAAATAAATCCGATGCAAACATAAATGCACCGTTTAAAATTCCCATAAATATTACATCTTCACCTTCAAGTTCTTTGTTTATTTTGTCGGCAATATTTTTTACCGAATCATGAATTTGTTCTGATGATAAATAGGGTTTAAACTCTTTGTCGCGAATTTTTATTGTCATTTTAAGCTTAAATTAGTGAAAATTTATTTTCTTTAACGGTTATTTCTCGGAAAGACGTAAAAGTAAAAAAAAATCAATAAACAAGATATTTTAATTTTTAAAACTGATAAAAAAAATCAATATAAAAATGGAAAAAATGACTCCAAAAGTTAGTATAATAATGGGTTCTACCTCAGATTTACCTGTTATGGAAAATGCCGCTAAAATTTTGAACGAATTTGAAATTCCTTTTGAAATAAATGCTCTTTCGGCTCACAGAACTCCTTTGCAAGCAATGGATTTTGCAAAAAATGCCTACGGAAGAGGAATTCGTGTAATTATTGCCGGTGCCGGCGGAGCTGCTCATTTGCCCGGAGTTATTGCTGCATTAACTCCTTTGCCTGTTATCGGAGTTCCTGTGAAAGCTTCAATTTCTATAGACGGTTGGGATTCTATTCTTTCAATTTTGCAAATGCCTCCCGGAATTCCTGTTGCTACAGTCGGACTCGACGGCGCTCAAAATGCCGGAATTTTGGCAATTCAAATTCTTGCAACTTCCGACACAAAAATAATGGAAAAACTTATTGATTTTAAGAAAGGTTTGGAAAATAAAATTATAAAAGCAAACGAAGAACTTGCAAAAGTAAAGTTTGATTTTAAAGTAAATTAGTTGTTTAAATTTTTGTAAAATTTTTAGAAATGAATATTAAAAAAAGTTTTGTCTTTTTGATTTTAGTTTTTGTTTTTGCAGGATATGTTTCTGCACAATATAATAGAAAATTTGGCGCAAATGTTGATGCAATGGGCGGAACAGGAGTTGTGAATAAAGATATTTGGGCAAGCAGTTACAACCAAGCCGGATTGGCATTTATCGACGGAATTTCTGCCGGAGTTTATTTTTCAAATGCCTTTCAAATTCCGGAAATGGGAACAAAGGCTTTTGCTTTTGCAATGCCTTTAGATAAATACGGAACTGTAGGTGTAAATTACACTTATTTTGGATACGAACTTTTCAACGACACAAAATATGCCTTGAATTATTCAATGCGATTGGGAAAAAGAGTTTCTGCCGGAATTCAAATAGATTATTTCCAAACCGTGCAAGGTTTAGATTACGGAAAACAAGGTGTTGCCGTTGCCGAAATCGGTATTTTGGCAAATCCTACAAATAATTTATATATAGGAGCACATTTATTTAATCCGTGGAGAGCAAAATTAAGCGAATTGCAAAACGAATATATTTACTCAATGTTAAGCGTTGGCGCGGGCTACAGATTTTCCGACAAAGTAATTTTAAATATTGAAATTGATAAAGATATTGAATTTCCTGCCGTTTACAGAGCAGGAATTGAATATGCGGTAATTTCAAATTTCTTTTTGAGAGCCGGAATTTCTACAAACCCGACTCAATATAATTTTGGTGTGGGCTATAATTTTAAAGGATTACAATTAGACGTAAGTTTTGCAAATCACCAAGTTTTGGGCTTTTATTCGCAATTCGGTTTAAGCTATATGTTTAAGAAAACAAGGAAG
>DZBS01000088.1 GCA_022729995.1 Draconibacterium orientale
TAAAAATGCTTTTAATGAAGCTCCCGAAGTAAAAACTTACGGCGGTGAAAATCAAGTAAAAATTATTACAAAATTTTTGATTGACAGCAAAGACGGAAACTCAGATAATATTGCAGAAGAAAAACTTTTTGAAGGACTTAAACCTTTATTGCCTGCAAATATCACTTTTGAGAAATTCATTAACGATTACCGCAAAAGCTCACAAAAAGTGGGACCTACAATTGCCGACGATATTAAAATGGCTGCTGTTTGGGCAACAATTTTTGCTCTTTTAGGAATTTTCTTTTACATTTTAGTAAGATTCAGAAATTGGAGATTTGGCTTGGGAGCTGTAGTTTCACTTACTCACGATGCATTTTTCGTAATAGGTATATTCTCATTACTTTATCCTTTCATGCCTTTTTCTTTAGAAATTAACCAAGCATTTATTGCCGCTATTTTAACAGTTATAGGTTACTCGGTAAATGATACTGTAATTATTTTCGACAGAATTAGAGAATATATGAATATGGGTAAAAAAGGAACAGTTGCCCAAGTATACAATGAAGCGATGAACAGTACTTTAAGCAGAACTTTTAATACTTCTATGTCTACTTTAGTTGTTCTAATTGCTATATTTATTTTTGGAGGAGAAGTTATCAGAGGCTTTACATTTGCTCTTTTAATAGGTATTGCTGTGGGAACTTACTCTTCAATATTTGTTGCTACTCCAATTGTGTATGACACAAGAAAAGAAAAGAAAATTGTTGAAGAAGTTATTCCTTCAAACAAAGAATATAAAGGAAGTAAAAAGTCATTAAAATAATTAATAAAATATAATCTGACAAAAGACTCCGAAGAATACTCGGGGTCTTTTTTTTTTTTATTACTTTTGCAATAAAAATACTATGATAGGAAGCGGCGAAATATTATTCATAATGTTGGCAGTGGTTTTACTTTTCGGAACAAAAAAACTACCTGAAATTGCCAGAATGCTTGGCAAAGGAATGAGTGAAATTAAAAAAGCTACCGAAGATATTAAAAAAGAAATTACTTCGGAAGAAAACGAAATAATTAGAGATGCTAAAGATGTTCAAAAAGACATTCAAAATACTGTGAAAAAAATAAGAATTTTCGATAATAACGAGTTGAACGATTTAAATAATCTTACTAAATAAAAAAAGTCTTCAGTTGGCAGTCTTCAGTCTTCATTTGGCAGTCTTCAACTCTCAAATGTTGTGTCATGAGTTTTTACTATAATGTCGTTCCAACGAGACTTTAAACCGAAATGTCTTTTTTCAAACAGCTAACAGCCAAAAGCTAACAGCCAAAAGCCAATCAAAAATTAGATATATTTCTTAAATGCCTGATTCAATAATATCAATATAATTTATTATAATTGGTCTTTTATTTCAATAAGTTGTTCTTTAAGCTCTTGAAGAACTTTAATTACTTCAAACGTATTTACGGTATCTTCTTTATTTTCTTTAAGTTTCAATTTTGCACCTGTAAGTGTCATTCCTTTTTCTTTTACCAAATGATAAATTAAATGCAAATTATCAATGTCTTTTTTAGTAAAAAGTCTGTTTCCTTTTTTATTTTTTTTGGGTTTAAGAACAGTAAACTCTTTTTCCCAATACCGTATTAAAGAGGCATTAACATTAAAAATTTCGGCAACTTCGCCAATTGTATAATATAACTTTTCTATTTTGTTTGATTCATTTTCCATAAACAAATATTTTTAATCTATTTTTAATGTTTTTACAACTCCTTCGGGTGTTACTAAAATAAATTCTTTTTTGGTTTTATCTTCTTTTATCACATATTTTAACGTTAAACTGTATGTAAATTGCACAACCGGTTCCAAAACGGCCGGATTTATTACAATATCAAATTTGTGATATGGCAATTTATTATAAAACTGAGTAACGGGTTTTCTAACTTTTGTTACATTTTTACTTTCGAGTGCATCTATTGAAGTTCCCGAAAATGCTTGATAACTCTTGTATCTGTCAATAGGATAAACTACAGATTGCTTTTCAGAAATTATATGATAAACCGTATCTAAATTAATTCCTAATTTTTTGAAAGCAACAATTTTTGAATTCATATAATCTATTGATTTGTTTCTGAGTTCGATATATTTTGCATCGGTGTTGTCAACATAATATTCAACTTTTATTAAATCGTAAATTTCATTTTCGGCCGCTGCCGTTACTATTTTATCGAGCAAGGAATCGTTTGTGAATTTTACATGAATATTTTTCTGCATTTCAAATCCTTTGGGAACTTCGGTGTAAGTTTTGCTGAAAAGTTTTGTTTCAACATTGTAATCATAAAGAGGAACAAGAGAAATCATATCGGTATATATTTCTTCTTTTTTAATTCCGGCTTTTAAAAGTTCATTTCTAAGTCCGTATATTTTTGTGTTAACAATTGTGTTCACCTCTTTTGCCGTTTCGCCGGTTTGCACAATGTTAAAAATTGCCATAAACGATTCCGCTTTCACATTCATCATTGCATTTACGGTAAAAATCATTTCGTTACTGTTAACATTTTCAATAACTAACTGATTTTGATTATTATCGCCTCTGTAATCCCAAACTTTTTCTGCATCTTCGTTGTAAGAAGCATTTTGCTTGTATCTGTTATTTTGTTCATAAATAACATTTCCTCCGGCTTGCGAAAATCCTGTTTCAACTATTAAAATCGAAACAAATATTATTAAAAGAAATTTCTTCATGATAATTTGATTGTTAGGTTTATACAAATATACCAAATAAATCCGATTTTGATGTTTTTAATAATGAAAACTGCTTTGTCCTAAAAATTCTCTCAATAATGTATTTTACAAGAATTTAATATCATTTTTTATCTCTATGTTCGAATTAGTTTAAATACGTTTTTAAGAATTGGTCGAAAAACAATATCCGAAGTTAAGGCATTCATTTCAAATTTTGCACAAATGTTTTGAAAAAGCACAAAAACTTTTCAATGTCTACCGTCTGAATGCAATCTTATTTCTCTCTTTATCAAAGTATTGCCACTAATGATTGAAAAATTCAGGAACAATTTTCTGATAAGGAATATGTAATTTATTACAATAAATCATTAATTGTTCTATAGTTGCCTTTTCTTTTTTAGTTTCAATTAACAAAATTATTCGCTCATCTAATCCTGTTATTTTTGATTTGTGTTTAATTGTTGATTTGAAGATTTTATTCAATATTTCGCTGTTTTTTTCAATTTCTCGTAATTCAGAAATTTGTAATGATTGAATATAATTATCTATTTCTAAATAATCTTGTTCGTCAACCAAATTATCATCTAATTGTTGGTTTGAAAAAAGAAAAATGCTATCTTTTTCTATTTGTTTTAATTGATTTGTATCTAATGATTGAATGTAATCATCAAATTCTTCGATTGATTCTATATTTAAATTATTAGTTTTCATCTGATTCGCTGAATGAAGTAATTGGAATAATATTATTTTGCTCGTCAATTCTAAAAATTACTGTAATGATATCCGATTTAGTTCTCAATTTATCATTTGTTTGAACCGGAACATTTCCTGAAATAATATAACTATTAATAAATGGTGTTTCTGAAGAAGTAATTTTTATATCTTTTTGTCTAAATAATGCGTTAATTGCTAAAAATGATATATTTCTTTTTTTAAAAACTATATTTTCTGCAATGTGATTTAAATGTTTAGGTAACCATTTAAAATTTAATTGTTTAAAAGCATTATTTATATCACTCATATAATCTTTTTTTTAACAAATTTATCAATTATTTCATTATTAATCAAATTGGTAATCATTATTTTCAATTAACCGCTTACCAAATAAATCCGATTTTGATGTTTTTAATAATGAAAACTGCTTTGTCCTAAAAATTCTCTCAATATTGATGTTGGCGGAATGTTCAAAATTCGGTTTATCTATTTGTATCTTACCTGTTTAATGGCGTTCGATATTATCAGTTTATTTGATTAATTGTTTACGAAAAAACAATATACATTTGTTAGTTGCATTTTATTCATTATCAATTTGTTTATTATCATTAATATTTGAATTATTTGAAAGTTTTTTCAATGCTTTCATAAAATCTTTTTCATTAAAAATTTGTAATTGATATTGAATAATTTGTCGCAGCTTGTTGAAACGTTCCAACTTTTCAATTTTATTGATTATCATGTCTGCGTTAAGACTTTCGATATTTGATAAAACAGCCAATTCATTGATACTTGCAAAATCTCTAATATTCAATCCTTTATCAGCATGCTCCAAATTTGCATCTCGCCATTGCTTTGCTGTGCAACCAAATAACGCAACATTTAGTAAATCTGCTTCTTCTGCATATATTATCCATTCTTTATCTTTTTCAAAATTGAGTTGCGGTATTATATTTTGTTTAATAGCATCTGTATGAATTTGATAATTTACTTTGCTCAGAATTCTTTTTACATTCCACTCTAAATTGTATTGGTTGTTTTCAATTTGTTTAAGTCGTTGATATTCTTTTATTAGATATAGTTTAAAAACCGGATTTATTGCAGAACCAAATTCAAAAGCAATGTCTTTATGTGCAAAAGTCCCGCCATATCTACCGGATTTAGAAATCATTCCAATTGCGTTTGTCTTTTCAATCCATTGAGTTGAGCTTAGAACAAAACTTGGCAAACCGGCTTGCATTTTAAAGTGGTCGAATTCGACCACTTTAAAATTTGGATTATACATTTGTTCCCAAGTTCCTAAAAATTCAAGAGTAGTTCTGCTCCTTATCCAATTTTTAATTATATCCGCAGCTCTGCTATCTCCTTCTTTGGCTTTTGCCATGTCTGTAATACAAATATAATCATCGTCTTGATATTCAACTATTGATATAACAATATTTTGAACTTCTATCGTTTTTGTTTTTGACATTAGTTACTTTGCTTTATAGATTTTACTTCATTTATTGTTATATGTTAATTGTATAAATATCTTGTTCTAAAAAATATCAAAATCTGTTTCACCTGTTTATTTTTAAATAGTTTTAAAGGTCAGAACTTGTCCCGATTTTTTTTCGGGATAGAAATATCCTAAATAATCATACTCTTGAGTGTCGAAAGACTTAACTTTTAATTACAACTCAATATCTAAATACGACAAATTAAATCCGATTTTGATTTTTTTAATAATGAAAACTGCTTTGTCCTAAAAATTCTCTCAATATTGATGTTGGCGGAATTTCATCTTCTTTTATTTCTTTGAAATACGAAAGCAGTTTAAGAAGTCGTTGAGCTTCAGCAAATTCAGCTTCTGTTTGCCAAATTTCTTTTAACAATGGAACTGCATGCTTTTTCAAAACACCTAATTCATAAAGTAACGCAGAGTTAAACATTACATCTGCTTCTTCCTGATATGGAAAAATATTTTTCCTCTCGCCTCTTCTCACACTGTCCCAACGTTTTAGTGTATCAAGAGCCGTATATTTTCTATATTTAAAATCTCTTATAATTCTTCTTATTAAACGATTATCTGTTGTGGGAACTCTATTATGACCGTCGATTGCTATTTGTGTTAATGCCGAAATATATATTTTGAATTTTATTCCACTATCAATTCCATAAGTCATTTTGGGATTTAGAGCATGAATTCCTTCGGCAATAATTATAGTTTCTTCGTCGGTTTGTAATGTTGTTCCGTCATAAAATCTTTTTCCTGTTCCGAAATCGAATTTTGGAAGAAAAACTTTTTTTCCGGCTTGCAAATCGTTGATGTTTTTATTTAGCAAAACTGTATCTATTGCTTCAAGTGCTTCAAAATCATAATCTCCGTTTTCGTCTTTTGGAGTATCGTCGCGATCCACAAAGTAATTATCAATTGAAAGCATTACGGGTTTTAAACCTGCAACACGCAACTGAACGGCCAAGCGTTTAGAAAATGTTGTTTTTCCGGACGATGAAGGTCCGGAAACCAATATCAATTTAATTTTTTTATTTGTTTTTATTTGCTCGGCAATAATTGCAATTTTCTTTTCGTGAAGAGCTTCGGCAACTTTTATTAATTCGCCTCCGTTTCCTTGAAGAACTTGTTCGTTTACTTTTCCGGCGCTGTGTGCTTTTAAAATTCTAACCCATTCTTTGTGCTCTTCCAAAACGTCAAACATTTTATCCTGCATCACAATCGGTTGTAATTTTTCGGGATTTTCGGGGTCAGGAACTCGCAAAAGCATTGACTTATAAATTGGTACCAAATCAAAATTGAATAAATATTTTGTTGAAGGAACCAAATATCCGTAGAAATAATCTACTAATCCGTTTAATGAATATACAGAAGTATAAAGAGAAGGACTTTGCTTAAATAAACAAACTTTTTCTTCATAACCTTTTTGTTCAAAAATTTCTATTGCTTCCGAATTCAAAATATCGCTTCTTAAAAAAGGAATGTCTGCATTCACAATTTTTCGCATTCTGTTTTCAATATCTGAAATTAATTGAACATTATGCTCAATTCCTTTACCTAAAATTTCACAATAATATCCTTTTGATACTGAATGATCTATTCTAATTTCCGCCTCAGGAAATAATTCATAAACTGCTTTCATAAACACAAAATAAAGTGAACGAATATACATTCGCATTCCGTCTTTGTGTGTTATATCAATAAAATTAACATTTTTTGCTTTAAATATTTCGTACGAAAGTTCTTCTACTTCATTGTTAACCAATGCCCCAACAACGGGATATTTGAGGTTTACATTCTGATTGTCTAAAATTTGTTTTAAACTTGTTCCCAACGGATATTCTGTTTCGATTCCGTTATTTTCACATTTAATTTTTATTATCTTTCCCATATTAATATTCATTTCTATTAAAAACTAAATTTATAAATAATAAAACTAATGCAAAAAAAAATATTTTGAATTTTTTTTTATAATTTTGCATCTCGATATTTAGATATATTAATTTAATTAAATTTTAAAATAAAAATGAATACATTATCAACAGACTTAACACACATCACATCAGAAGCTCAATATAACGAGATATTAAAAACACAGGAAAATGTAATGATTTGCTGCGGAAGAATGGGTCCGATGTGCATTCCGGTGTATGGCGAAATGGAAGAATTAGAAAGCGAATACACAAACGTAAAGTTTTACGATATGCTTTTTGATTTGCCCGATGCTCACGTTATTAGAAATCTTAAAGAATGTTCTGGTTTTATGGGAATTCCGTTTACAATATATTACAAAAACGGTCAAGTTGTGAAAGCCACATCAAGTATACAAAGTCGTAAACAAATTACCGAAATTTTAAACGAAAAATTCGGAAAATAATTACTTAAATTTTACAAAAGAGTCGCTTTTTTTAATTAAAATTGCGACTCTTTTTTTATTAAATTTAGAATGAAAATGGAAAATAAAAATTTTGATATTATTATTATCGGAGGCGGACCGGCAGGATTAACTGCCGGAATTTATTTATCGAGAGCAAAAGTAAATGTGCTTATTGTAAATGAAGGAATATCCGGCGGACAAATGGTTCTTACTCACCAAATTGCAAATTATCCCGGTTTTGAAAACATTAGCGGATACGCTCTTTCCAAAACAATGGAAAAACAGGCAAAAGCTTTTGGATGTAACATTTTATCGAATGTAAATCTTACAAAAGTTTCGTTGAACAATGAAATTAAAAAAGTTGAAATCAATTCAAAAGACATTTATACTTCTAAAGCTGTAATTATTGCAACCGGCGGAAAATCAAGAGAATTAGGTGTTATTGGCGAAAAAGATTTTGCAGGAAAAGGTGTTTCATATTGTGCAACTTGCGACGGAGATTTTTTTCAGAATAAAGAAATTTTTGTTGTAGGAGGCGGAAATTCTGCTTTGGAAGAAGCTGTTTCGTTAACTCAATATGCAAGCAAAGTTACAATAATTCACGAATTTGATTATTTCCAAGCTAATAATCATGCAATTGAAGAAGCTAAAAAGAATTCTAAAATAGATTTTATTTTAAACTCTACAATTACAGGTTTTTATGGCGAAGAGTCTTTAAAAAGAGCAACAGTTAAAAATTTGAAAACCGGCGAGGAAATTGATAAAAATATCGACGGAGTTTTTATTTTTATCGGATATGTGCCTCAAAGCGAATTTTTTAAAGAGCAAATTACAACAAATTCAAGACGAGAAATTATTGTTGACAAAAACTTAACGACAAATATTCCCGGCGTTTTTGCAGCAGGCGATGTTATTGAAAAACGATACAGACAAATTACAACGGCTGTTTCCGACGGAACTGTTGCTGCTCTTAATGCAATTGAGTTTATTCAGAAATAAACTAAAAAAGTAAAAAAAGCCTCAGTTTTCAGAAAATCAAAAAGTATAAAATACATTTTAAATTTCTGATTGCTGAGGACTTAATTTTTTTATCTTAAAAAAAATCAATAAAAAGTTACTCTTTGTTTAACTCGCCAATAATGTAATTTGCCCCTTTAACAACAATTTGCTTTCCAATTAATTCACTATCCAAAATTTCTATATAAGTTGATTCTCTAATTCCCACATTTACAATATGTTTTTCAAATAATCCGCCGGGTTGAGCAAGAAAAACAAAATCATTTTTTCCGTCGTTAAGAACAGCAAATTCAGGCAATACATGTATATTTTGCTCATTAATATTTATTTCGGCATTTACAAAAAGACCTTGACGCATTTTTTGATTGCAACTTTTTGGTTTTGCTTGAACTTTAAAAGTTTTTGTAATTTCATCAACATAATTTCCTACGCTTTCTATTGTAGCTTCATTAACAATATCGGAACTTTCGGGCATACTGCAATCGAAAACAACTTTTTGTCCAACAAAAATTCGATTAATATCGCGTTCAAAAACTTGCAATTCAATTTGATAGTTAAAGTTGCCGACAATTTCAAACATAACATCTTCGGGTTTTACAAACTGTCCCAAAGTAATCCAAACCTCATTAACATTGCCTGTTAGCGGCGAAAAAACCGTTATTTCGCTCTTAATATTTTCCGATGTTAAATTTTCGGAATTAATATTTAACATTTTTAGTTGAAGTTTTAATGCTGAAATTTCGATTTTTAGCTCTTCGTAATCCGATTTTGTTTTTTCAAATATTTTTCCGGTTCCTGCATTTTGATCGGCCAATGATTTTTGTCTGTGATAATCTTTTTCAAGAAACTCAAACTTACTTTTTGCTTGTAAATATTTTTTTTGTAATTCAATATAATCCGGATGTTGCAAAACAAGAATTGCTTGTCCTTTAGCAACTAATGAGCCGTTGTGAACCAATATTTTACTAATATATCCCGACATTGGAACAGATATTTTTGCTCTGCTTTCGGGCATTGCTTCAACACGTCCTTTACACATTATTTTTGCCGAAACGGGTTTCAGTTCCAACACTCCGGTTTCTATTCCGGCTAATGCAATTTGGTCTTTTGTAAATGTAATTTTTTCTGATTTTACTTCCGAAACTTTTTCGTTTTCAACTTTTTTATTTCCGCAAGAAAAAATTATTAAAAGTGCAACTGTAAATATTATGTTTTTCATCTGTTTATTTTTTACCGGTTAAGTAATTTAAAGTTATAATTGTTGTATTTAATTCAAATATTTTTTCGGCATAAGATAACTGAATTTCGGAAGCTGTTTGAAGTGCTTGCAAATATTCATAATAACTTATTTCGCCTTGTAAAAATTTAATTTTTGCATTTTTCATTATTATTTGAGACGAATTAATTCCTGTTTGTTTGAAATATTGAATTTCTTGATTTTGAATTTTGAATTTTTCTGTCATCAATTTAATTTGATTTGTTAAATTTCCGACGTAATATTCTTTATTGTTCATTGCAATTTCCGATTCTATTGCCGATGATTTAATGTTTTTACGTTGCTGAAAAAACCATAAATTCATTGACATTCCGGCTTCAAATCCTTTAAAACCTTCAACTCCGTCAATTTGTTGGTTAAAATATCCGATATTAAATTCAGGAAATAGTTTTGATTTTTCTAATTGAATTTTTCTTTGAGCAATTTCTGTTTCCAAATCAAAAGAATTTATTATCGGCGAATTTGAAATATTGCTTAAAGAATCGGAAATTTGAAATTCTAACAATTCAAGTTTATTGGTTTCGGGAACAAAAACTGTGTCGGAAAATAAAATTTGCTGAAACTCTTTTGCTGTATAATTTAGTTCGGCAACAATTTCTTTTTGCTGATAAATCATGCTTTTAAGTTTATTTTCCATAGATATTTTCGACAAATAATCTGTTTCGCCGGTTTTATATTGCAATTCGGATATTTCAATTATTTTCTTAAAATCAAATATCAAACTGTCATAAATATTATTTTTATGATTAAGCATTTGCCATTTGTAATATAAAATTGAAACATCAAATATTTTCTTGTTTTCAACAATTTTTATTTGATTTAACGCAAATTTGGATTCTGTTCCGTTGTAGCTGTTTCTTGCAATATTTTCAACCGGATTTCCTAAATTCTGGGTAATTGTAAAGCTATAATCTTTTAAATATGAATTTATTTGACCGTTTTGATATTGAAAATCGGTTTTTCCCAAATCAAAAACATTCTGCTTTGAATATTGCATTTTTCTTAAATTTAAAGAAGCATTTTTAATTTCAAGATTATTTTTAAATAAAATTTCTTTTGCTTGTGTTAAATTTACATAACTCGTATCTGTAGTTTGCGAAAATCCTAATGCAGGTATTAAGAATGCAAAAAGTAAAAGAGTTTTCTTAGGAATTTTAATTTTTATTCCTTTTTCAAAATAATAATAAACTAACGGAAGGATTATCATTGTAAGAAAAGCCGCAGTAATTACGCCACCTATCACAACTGTTGCAAGCGGGCGTTGAACTTCAGCTCCTGCCGAATTTGAAATTGCCATTGGCAAGAAACCTAAGGAAGCAACTGCCGATGTAACAACAACAGGTCTTAAACGGCTTTTTGTAGCTTGTTTCAATCTTTCGTTTAAATCGTCAATTTTATTATCTTTTAGTTCGTTCAGATAATTAATTAGCACAATTCCGTCTAAAACTGCAACTCCAAATAATGCTATAAAACCTATTCCCGCTGAAATACTAAACGGCAAACCGCGTATCCAAAGTGCAAAAATTCCGCCAATGATTGACAACGGAATTGTAAACGAAATTAATAATGCTTGTTTTATTGTTCCAAAAGCAAAATACAGCAATAAAAATATCATTCCCAAAGCAATTGGAACAACAATTTTTAATCTTGTTACGGCTGAATTCAGATTTTCAAATTTGCCTCCGTAAGTAACGTAATAACCTGTCGGTAAAATTAATTTTGTATCAAGTTCTTTTTGAATTTCCTGAACCAGACTTTGAACATCTCTATTTCTAACATTTACTCCTATTGAAATTCTTCGGTGTGTATTATCTCTGGAAACTTGTGTCGGACTGTCTTTAAATTCTATATTTGCAACTTCTTGTAAGGGTATTTGAATTCCGTTTGGTGTTTTAACATAAAAATTTTTGAACTCGTTAAAATCTGTTCTATATTCTTTTTGAAGCCTCACAACTAAATCAAACTTTCGTTCACCTTCAAACACAATTCCTACGGTTTCACCTGCAAGTGCGGTTCTAATCATTGTATTTATTTCTTCAATATTCAAACCGTAACGAGCAATTCTGTCTCTTTTATAACTAATTACCAATTGCGGAAGTCCTTCTATTTGTTCAACTTTTATATCTCCGGCACCTTGAACTTTAGAAATAATTTTTGCTGCTTCGTTGGCTTTATCAAATAAAACGCCTAAATCTTCACCGTAAATTTTAATTGCCACGTCGGACTTTGAACCGGTTAATAGTTCGTTAAATCTAAGCTGAATAGGTTGAGTAAATTCAAAGCTTGCGCCGGCTATTACGCTAAGTTTTTCTTTCATTTTGTCAACCAGCTCGGCTCTGTTTTCAGCACTTGTCCATTCCGAATGTGGTTTTAATACAATCATAATATCTGCATCTTCAATAGCCATAGGATCTGTGGGAACTTCTGCCGTGCCAATTTTTGAAACAACTGTAATTACTTCCGGAAAATTATCAAGCAATATTTTTTCTGCTTTTGTACTTGTTAAAATACTTTCATTTAACGAACTTCCGGGCGGAACAGTCATTTGCATTGCTAAATCGCCTTCGTCTAAATCGGGTAAAAATTCAGCACCTAAAAAATTAAAAAGTATTACACTCGAAAAGAATAATCCGACAGCAATTAATAGAACTGTTTTTTTAAATCTTAATGCTAAATCAAATACAGGACTATATGTTCGATACAATAAATCCATTATTTTATCGGCAATTGTTTTCTTATCGGAAATATATTTTGAAAGAAAAAGAGATGAAACAACAGGAACATAAGTGAATGAAAGTATTAATGCTCCAATAATTGCAAATCCTACAGTTAAAGCCATCGGGCGAAACATTTTTCCTTCAACTCCCGTGAGTGCCAAAATAGGAACATAAACAATAAGTATAATTATTGCACCAAAAAGTGCCGAATTTTTAATTTTTAGAGTACTGTTTAAAACCAAATCGTCCATTTCAGAGGCATTTAAACGCTGCTTTCGATGTTCAATCTGATAAATTATGCTTTCAATTATTATTACCGTTGCATCAACTATAAGTCCAAAGTCAATAGCACCCAAAGACATAACTGTTGCTGTTACTCCAAAAGTTTTCATTAATCCGAATGCAAACAACATTGAAAGCGGAATTAATGACGCTACGATTAGTCCGGCTCGCAAATTTCCCAATAATAATACTAATACGAATATTACAATTAATCCGCCTTCAAGTAAATTAGTCTTTACAGTATCTATTACACGTTTTACAAGAACCGATCTATCTAAATAAGGATTAATTTCTACTCCTTCGGGCAAATTTTTCTGAATTTGTTCCATTCTTTGTTTTACTTCAGAAATTACTTTGGAAGAATTTCCGCCTTTGAGCATGAGTGTAATTCCACCAACAGCTTCACCTTTTCCGTCTTTTGTCATTGCCCCGAATCGAGAAGGATTTCCTATTCTAACTTCTGCAATATCAGATATTTTAAGAGGAATATCGTCGATCATCGAAACAACAATTTGTTCTATATCTGAAATTCCGGAAATTAGACCGTCTGTTCTGATATAATAAGCATACGGACCTTTTTGAATGTAACTTCCGCCGGTATTTTGATTATTACTTTTCAAAGCATTATTTACATCAAGCAATGTTAAATTATATTTGCTAAGAGCTTGTGGGTTTACAGCCACTTCGTATTGTTTAATAAATC
>DZBS01000089.1 GCA_022729995.1 Draconibacterium orientale
GTAGACTGAGAACTTTTTTTCTGCCAACTGCCAACTGCCGACTGAGAACTTTTTTCTGCCGACAGCCAACTGCCGACTGAGAACTGTAGACTGAGGACTTTTTTTCTGCCAACTGCCAACTGCCGACTGCCAACTGATGACTGAGGACTGTAGACTGAGAACTTTTTTTCTGCCAACAGCTAACTGCCGACTGAGAACTGTAGACTGAGAACTTTTTTTCTGCCAACTGCCAACTGCCGACTGAGAACTTTTTTTCTGCCGACTGCCAACTGAGGACTGATTTCTTAGAACTGAGTATCGTGTTCAACTTTTCTTAAAGTGTTTACGGTAATTTTATCTAAAAGACGAGGAAAAATCTTTCTCATAAAAATCACAAATTTTCCGCCGAAAGTTAAAGTTAAAGCTCTTTTTCTGTTGAAAATTGCTTTTGTAATTTTTCGTGCAGCTTGCTCGGCGCTCATAAGTTTTTCTTCTTTTCTCGGTGTAATTCCTTGCGGAGTTCCGTCGGCTGTCAGTGCATTTATTCTTACATCAGATTCTGTGTAGCCGGGAGCAACAACCATAACGTGTAATCCGGTTTTGAAATGTTCCATTCTTAAAGATTCCATAAATCCGTGAACGGCAAATTTTGATGAAGCATAACCGGTTCGGGCAGGTAAACCCGCATATCCTGTTGTTGAAGTAACTGCCACAGTGATGCCTTTTGTTTCGAGTAAATGTTTCATTGCATGTTTGGTGCAATAAACTGTTCCCCAGAAATTTACGTCCATTAATTTTTTCAGAACAGACAAATCTAAATCATTAAAAAGAGCACGCATTGAAATGCCTGCATTATTTACTAAAATGTCAATTTTTCCGAATTTTTCAATTGTTTTATTAATTAGATTTTTGCAATCTTCTTCAACAGAAACATCTGTTTTAACGGCTAAAATTTGAATTCCTTTTTCGGAAAGTTCTTTTTCTATAATTTGGAGTTTTTCAAAGTTTCGAGCTGCAATTACAATTTGAGCATTTCGTTTTGCAAATTCATAAACCATTGCTTTTCCAATGCCCGACGAAGCTCCGGTAATTATTACTGTTTTTTGTGTCATTTTTGTTTGATTTTTTTTTGTATTTTAAAAACTATATTTGGTTTTAAATGATTAAAATACAATAAATTGACTTAATTAATTTTTGTTTTTGAAGGCGATAAATATAAAAATATTTTTTTTAGCAAATAAAAATTTTACTCAATAATTGGAGCACGTTCAAATGTTTTATTTCTGTCGAAAAGGTATCTGTAAGTAGCGTAAGTTCTATATAAATCGGCATCTAAATTTTGGCAAACACGAATCATTTTTGGATTAAAATCTCCAATCCATTGAAGAACTGTGTCTTTATATCTGTTTAAAGGAAGAATTGTTTCTTCGGCAAATTTAATCATCAAACCTTCAATTCCTTGTCCGTGAAATTCGGAAGCAACTCCAAACACAATTCCATACATTGTTGTAGGTTTTTTCAAAAATTTATAAAATACAAATTTTATTTTTCCCCAAAAGTTCAAATTCCCGTTTACGTATTTAAAAATTTGATTTAATTCGGGAATATTGAAATAGAAACCGATTGGTCTTTTTCCTTTAAATGCAAAAATTATTATATCAGGGTCGTAAACAGGTTTTAGCGATTTCATTACTTTGAGAGCAACATCTAATGTCATTTCTTTGAATTCTTTTCGAGTATTTGCCCAAGCATCGTTATAAACTCTCAAAAAATTTTCGGCAACAGTTTTAACCGATTTTCCTCTAATATTTTCACAAAAAATTTCATCGTCCTTTCTCGCAGAAATTGCTTTTTTAACAAACACATCTTGTGCCGGTTTTAAATCTCTGTGAAACATTAATTGTTCAAAATAGGTTTTAAAACCGTAATTTTCAAACAAATTAATGTAATATTCCGGATTGTAATTCATTGCATAAGTTGGCGGTGAAGTAAAATTTTTTATAAGCAAACCCCAAAATTGGTCTCTTTCTCCAAAATTTACGGGACCGTCCATTGCTTCAATTTTCTGTTTTTTAAGCCATTCTTTAGCAGAATCAAAAAGTTTGTCGGCAAATTCTTGGTTATTTACACATTCAAAAAAACCAATACTTCCTGTCGGTTGTTTATAAATATTAACTGTTTTAGGATGAATAAATGCAGCAATTCTTCCGGCTAATTTGCCGGAATTGTCAGTAATAATCCACCTTTTGGCATTTTTGCCGTCGTAAATTTTATTTGTTTTATTTTGAAATTTCTTTTCTATGTCTTGTTTTAAATTCGGAATCCAATTTTTATCTTCTTTGTAAATTATAAACGGAACTTTGTGAAAACTTTTAATTGTTTTTTTATCAACTACTTCTTCAATTCTCATACTTATTTAACTCTCGTAACTTTTAAAATATTTGTTCTGTGCGTAACCTGTAGCGGAGTGCTTGCCACGTGAATAACATAATCATCTGTATTAACAAGTCCGTGTTTTTTAAGAATTTCAATTGAGCCGTCAATTGCTTCGTTCAGATTGTCGAATTTATCGAAACTAAATGCTTTAACACCCCATAAAAGTGAAAGTGAGCTTAGCAGATGTATGTGTTTTGTGAAAGCATAAATATTTGTGTTTGGTCTGTATCCTGAAATTGTTTTAGCTGTATTTCCTTCGTCGGTGAAAGTAACAATTGCTTTTGCACCAATTCTTTCGGCCATTATAGATGCACTGTAGCAAATAGAATCTCTGATAAATCTCGGACTGTCTTTTGGCGGAGCAATTCCGCGGTTATATCTGTAGCTGTGTTCTTCGGTGTATCTGATAAGTTTGTGCATGTTTTGGATTGTTTCTACAGGAAATTCACCTACAGAAGTTTCTCCGCTAAGCATAAGAGTATCAGCTCCGTCGATAACGGCATTTGCAACATCGTTTGCTTCTGCTCTTGTAGGTCGGAAATTTGTAATCATGCTTTCCATCATTTGAGTAGCAATAATAACGGGAGTGTGCATGTCTATACATTTATTCACAATTTCTTTTTGAAGAACCGGAACAATATCAAAATCAATTTCAACACCCAAATCGCCTCTTGCAACCATAATTGCGTCGGCTTCTTTAATTATTTCGTCGAGATTTTTAACAGCTTGCGGTTTTTCTATTTTTGCAATAACTAAAGCTTTTTTCTTTTTTCTTTTAATCATTTGTTGAAGTTCAATAACATCGCTTACTGCTCTCACAAATGAAAGTGCAATCCAATCAACATCATTTTCCAATGCAAAATGTGCATCTTCTATATCTTTTTCTGTTAAACTTGGAAGAGAAACGTCGGTATTTGGCAAATTAACGCCTTTTTTGGGGAATAAAATTCCGCCGTAAATTACTTTTGCTTTTACTGTATCTTTTCCGTTTGAAGAAATTACTTCCAATTTTAGTTTTCCGTCGTCAATAAGAATTGTGTCGCCGGTGTTTACGTCTAAAGGAAAATCTTCATAATTTATATGTAATTCATTTATTGAGCCTTCTGTTTCGTAGGTAACAAATGTAATTATCGAATTTTTCTCAAGGTTTATTTGTCCTTCTTTTATTTCGCCGATTCTAATTTTTGGTCCTTGCAAATCGGCCATAATTGCAACTTCTGTTTTTAATTCTTTGTTTAAATCTCTAATTGTTTGAATAAGAATTTTAAGTTGAGCGTGGTCGCCGTGCGAAAAGTTTAAGCGACAAACGTCAACACCTGCTTTAATCATTTCTTTCAGAACTTTTTTTTCTGAACAAGCAGGTCCCATTGTTGCAATGATTTTTGTTCGTGAATATTGAATGCTCATAGTGTTTTTATTTTACGGGTGTAATTGTATATCCTTCATTTTTTAATTTCTCCAATATACCGTTTTTTCCGCTAAGATGTGCAGAACCTACGGCAATAAATGTAGAATTTTTTGATATTAGTGATTTAATTATCGGAATCCAATTGTTATTTCTTTTTGTAACTAAATTGTTTTCAATTTTAGTAAAAAATTCATCTTCTTGTGAAATTTCTATCAATTTATCTACATTCTGACTTTTATAAATATCAAGCATAAGCTTATATTCCTCTAATGGATTTGAATGAAGATTTTTTACGAAAATTTCCGAAACTTGAGTTTGGATATCAATACTGTCAAGAATATTTATTTGATATTCAATAGTTTCGAGACCAACGATATTCATTTTATTTTTATCGGCCATTTTATTAAGCTTTTTTTCGTAAGCCACCGGATTTTCAAGCATATCGTTTAAAATAATTCCCACTGAAAAAATTGGTTTTATTCTTTGAATTTGATTAAATCTTGACTCTTTTATTTTCAGAGAATCAATTATATACGATTTATAATCATTAAATTCTTCTGAAGTCATAAAATTTTCAACAGTTTTATTGTCTGGAATTATTGCCTTTTGTGCAATTGCCATTTGCTCTTTGAGCGGAATGTCAATGTCAATTTCAAGAGCAAGAGTTTTACACTCGTTAAAAGCTTCTTTCATTTTATCGGAAAAAAAATAATCTTTTTCCGGAATAAGATGAATTGTTCCAAAAATATATGAAGGTGAACTAATTCCGTTTCCTGAAATTTTCCAAAGAAGTGAGTTTCTGTCGGTTTCGTTTTGTGCAAAAATGTTTTGGATTGATAAAAATAGAGCAAGTATTAAAAGTGTTTTTTTCATCTGATATAGATAATTTGGTTTAAATAATTTTTGATTTATAGATTGTATTTTTGTCGGTTTGTCGAAGTAAATTTAGTAATTTTTTATCGGAATAATCAATTATTGTATTAAAAATATTTTCATCAAAAAGTTTTTTAACTGCAAAATTCACAGGAATTTTCTCATAGAAATTTTCGTGTGCAAAGTTTAAAAATTTTATAACTCTAAAAGCGTTAAACCAGTCGTAGAAACGTTTTACGAATATTTTTGTGTTTGGGCTGTTTTCTTTTATTTTTAATAAATCCGTTTCAAAATTATTCAATTTTAAAAATTCTAAAATTGAATCAGGAAGATTTTCAACAAAATAAGAATCAAAAAATTGTAATTTGTTTTTGAATAAAAGATTCAAATCTTCAAACGCTTGAAAATTGTATGTTAAGTAATCAGTTTCATTATTTTCCTGCATTTTCTTTATTGCAGCGCCTGTTCCGAAAGGAACTCTGTCGGAAGTTCTGGGAGAAGGAATTACGGTTGTTGAATTTAAATCGAAATAGGAGCCGAGTTGAATTATTTTTTGAAGAAAATAAAAATCTTCGCCGGCTTTTCGTCTGTTCATTCCGCCTTGTTTTGTATAAATTTCGGCTTTTACGGCAAAGCTCGAACCAATTGTTTGATATGCAAAAGGGAAATTTATTTTTCTGAGAGCATTAATAAAATATCTTAAATGAAGCTCGTATTTTATAATTTTTGAATATATATCTTCATCAAAATCATTGCCTTCTGTTGGATGTTCAAAATGAATTGAACAAGCGTTTGCAGTTTTATTTTCAATAAAGAATTCTTCTATTTCGGTGAAATAGTTTTCTTTAGTAATTGTGTCGGCATCAAATCCGGTGATAATTCCGTTTGGTTTATCAATTTTTTTGAAACGAAAAGCGGCAAAATCCATTCCTATTTTGCGTGCTAAACCAACTCCTGCAAACTTTTCGGGCAAGTTTTTTACATTTATTGCATGAAATTTAAAGCACTTTTGTGAATATTTCTCCGAAAAAGTTTTAGCTTCATTAAAAGTAACTTCATTTTGAAGAATTATTTCTTTTGAAGAGTTTTCTCCCGAATTAATAACTACAATAATTTCAACCGAACAATCTGGTTTTTTGCAATTTAGAAGTGAATGTAGAGTTTTATTTAAATCTTTTTCGTTGAAGCAAGGAATAACAGTAACAATATTCAGATTACTTTCGGGTTCATCGGAAATGAAATTATCGAAAGAATCGTATTTTTGAAAATATTTGTCGGCAAAACTCATATAAAAAACAAAGAAGCTGTCAGAAAAGTTAGAAATATTAAATAAATTAGATAACGATTAATTAATAAAATCAGTTGGCAGTCTTCAGCCTACAGTCTTCAGTAATTGGTTAATTAAAAGATAATTACTGAAGACTGAATACTGAGGCCTTTATTTAGATATTAATAATCAATTAATAATTTATTATATTCATTAGTTTTTCAGACAGCTTCTTTAAATATTTAATTATAAAAATATTATTTATCTTTTTTCTCAACTTTTTTAGAAGCTTGATATCTTAAATTTAAAGCAGTTACAACATCTTTAGAAATATTCATTTCATCGTCGGCAAGCATAACGGCTCTTCCGATTGTATCGTTTGCCAATATTAAACTGTATTTTTTGTCTTTATTATAAATTTCAAGATAATTTTTAATACTGTCTAAAATTTCAAAATTAATTCTTTGGCTTTCTTCAGCAAGTTCCATTTCATATTTTTGTTTGTCCTGCATAATTTTTTGTTCTTCAATAGCTAATTGTTGTTGTAAATTTTGAGCTTTTGTAGGAGTCATCATATTGCTTCTCACTTGGTTGTTAACGTCATAAGCTTTTCTTTGAAGAGCTTTGTATCTCGAATCCAACTCAAGTTCTTTTTGATTTTGATTTTGATAAAAACTTGTTTTAATATCATTGTAATAATCGTAGGCACCAACAAGAGAATCGATATTTACATAAGCAATATTGTTTATTCCGCCGGCATTTTCGGTTTTTGAACTTGTTTCTTTGTTAGAAACCTTTTGAATAAATAAAAGTATAACTCCCAAAAGAGCTATAACGCTAATTATTATTGGTGCATTTTTCATTTTTAAAAGATTTAAAATTATAATTTGTTTAAATAATATCGCAAATATAAATTTTTAGACTTATTTTGGAAAATCTTTTTTATTTTAGAAGAAAAAAAAGCAGTTAATTTGTCTTTATATTTTGTAAAGTTTATTAGATTTGTATCGATTTGATTTTTCATTTATATTAATATTATTATATTTGAAAACCGGACTTTTTGGAATAAATTTTGTAACAGACATTTATTAACGTATTTCAATTAATACAAAGCAGAGAATTATGTCATCAGAGAAAGAAAAAAATAAAAAAGTTGACTTACCGTCGGAAATTTCAAAAATTTTGTCTGTTATTTCAGAAAAAGTGTCCGAACTAAATAAATGCTCGAATGACGATTTTATTAAGTTAAACGAATCATTAAAAAGCCAATACAAAAGAATTGAAGAAATATCAAAAAATGTTTCAAACGTCTTTGAATACACTTCGGGAGAAGAAAATCAAGCACTTTTCAGAGAAGTTCAAAATTATTTTGACGATTTTATTAACGGAATAAAATGTTCGGAACGCAAATTTTTACGATTTCTGGATTTGTCGGAAAAAATTATTTCCTACGTCAACTTAATGTACATTCCTTTAAAAAACTTTTTGCAAAACGTTGTAACACTTAATTTTTTGGTTAACAGTTTGAAATTTAATTTGGTATATCGAAAGAAAAACGAAACAAACGTTTACGATGCAACACTTGAAAAATTTGCAAAAATAATTCAGGATTTAAAAAATTTGAATACAACATTTGATGCTACAACTACAGAAATGAAAATTTCATATAGTGTAATTTCGGAAAATATTAGAGTTTTACAAGAAAATAATTTAATAATTAAAGAAAAAGCCGAAGATTATATAATTAGCGTTTTAAAAAGACTCGAAGAAAAATATCAAGAAGGAAAAGTAAGAATTCCCGAACTCAAAAGGACACAAATAAGATATACCGATAACGTAAGTCATATAATTACAAATTTACAATACAGCGACATTATTCGCCAAAAAATTGAACACATAAGCGAAGCTCATCACGACATGATTGATAAATTGAAAAATATCAAAAGTGATGCTCCGACTCAAATTCAAACTCAATACATGTTGCAAATTAAAGATATAGCCGATTTGCAAGTTGCACAATTAATAAGAACAAACGGCGAATATCAAAGAGCAGTTCAAACAATATCCGAAAAATTTGTAGAAATTTCCGACGATGTTTTTAGCTTAACAAACGACACTTTATTGTTATCGGGAAGAAGAAATATTGACCCATATTCACATTACGATTTTTATGTAATAGAAAATTCTTTGGGAAGTCTTCAACAGTTAGTTAGAAATTTTGTGAACGAAAACAACGAAGTATTTGAAAATCTTTCAAACTTAAATTCACAAATCAAAATCTACAGCAACGATTTTGATAAATTTAAAGGAATTTCCGTAGAAACATTAAATTTAGTTCAAGAAATTCAAGACATAACAACAAGTTCATACGCAGCAAAAGATGAAATAAAAGATCTTTTCAATCAATTGGATTCTGTAACATTAACATTAAAAAATAATTATTCCGATTTAACAAAATATTTTGTAAATATAAAAAATAACATCGAAGAAATTGTTGAATCCGGCGATAAAGGAAAAGATTGTGCAAGTTTTGATATCTTTAGTGAAAGGATAAATAAAATAATGGAAAAGTCCGATGAAAACAACAAAATAATTAAAGAAATTGTTATTTCGTCGGAAAAAGCAGAGAAAATCGTATCAAAAGAAATAAACAGTTCTGTAAAAGAAATTCAATATTATTCGATGTATGAACAAGTATCTGTTCAAATTATCGAAAAATTAAAATTTCTGTTTAATTTAATAGCCGTAGAACATACAGGCGATCATTCAAAAGCCGAAATGCTTGAACATCAAAAAGTTAAATACACAATGAAAAGTGAAAGAGACATTCATCAGCAAGTGGCATTAGGTGAAGACATTGATAATAATAAAGAAGAAGAGGAAGAAGAAGTTGAATTTTTCTAAAAAAATATATCAAAATGAATAAGCCCAAAATAAAAATAACACCGAATAATTCATTAAACTCTGCCGAAATAAAATTGAGCGGAGATTTATTATTAAATTCAATAGATAAATTTTTGCCCGAAATAAACTCGGTTATAGATAAATTTGCAAAAATTAAAATAATCGGAGAAAAAATAAACGAAATTGATTTATCGGCAATACAAGTTTTTTATTCAATAGCCAAAACCGGAGAAACAGAAAAAAAAGAAATTAAATTTGATTTTAGCTTTAGCGAAAAATCCGAACAATTGATAAAAAATTCAGGTTTCTCAAACTTTTTTAACATTTAAGAATTCAAAAATAATTAATAAATATTATGGTCAAAACAATTCTAATAGTTGACGATTCTGAAAGCATAAGAGAAGTTGTTCACTTTACTCTCGAAAATGCCGGATACAATGTGTTAGTCGGCATAGACGGCAAAGATGCTTTAAAATATTTCGACGGCAAAACTCAAATAGATTTACTAATAACAGATCTTTACATGCCGAATATGGACGGAATCGAACTTATAAAATCGGTTAGAGCAAATGAAGAATACAAGAGAATTCCCATTTTGTTTCTAACAACCGAGTCGCAAAGAGAAAAAAAATTGGAAGCAAAAGATGCAGGAGCAACCGGTTGGATAATTAAACCTTTTGTGCCTGCCAAACTACTATCAGCTTTAAATAAAGTTTTAAGATAGAAAAGAAACCGACTAAATTCCAAAAACACGAAACATTATGGATGAATTTCGTAAAAAATTTATTGAAGAAGCAACAGATTTAATTAATGCTCTTGAAAGTTCGGTCTTATCTCTTGAGAATAATGCCAACGATAAAGAAATAATTAATGAAGTTTTCAGGATTATGCACTCGCTAAAAGGCGGCGGAGCAATGTTCGGATTTTTGGCAATATCCGAATTTACTCACAACCTGGAAAATATTTACGATGAGATTCGTACAAATAAAAAAAGCATAACCAAAGATTTGTTAGACATTACATTTATTTCGGTAGATCATCTCCGAAACCTAATAAAATCCGATGCCGATACAAATCAAGCCGTTCAAAATAAACAAAAAGAATTGCTTGCAAAAATATCAAGTTATGTAAATGAAAAAACGGAAATCGTTACAGAGGAAAATACAGCCGACGAACAAAACAATAATATTTCTACATATTATATAGTGTTCAAACCCAACAAAGATATTTTTGATAACGGAACAAATCCCTTGTTTTTATTAGATGATATTGCCAAACTCGGAAATTCATATCCTGTTGTCAGAGCAAAAGATGTTCCCGGAATAGGTGCAATAGATTATACAAGATGTTATATTTATTGGGAAATATTCTTAGAAACAAGCCAAAACGAGTCTGAAATATCAGATATTTTTATGTTTGTTGAAGACGATTGCGACCTTTCCGTTACAAAAATTTCCGAAACCAATACAATTTCTGATTTAAGATTTGTAGAATTGCTTAATGATGCCGATAACGGAGTTATTTTTGAGCCGGAAGAAATTAACGCTATTATAAAAAGCCTGAAAAAAGTTGTTGAAGAACCGCAATCAATACAAAATGCCGATGATAAAATAAAAAAATTCTCAAAAGAAAGTGAAATAACAAGCATAAGAATTGCAACCGAAAAAATTGATATATACATGAATTTGGTAAGCGAATTAGTTACCGCACTTGCCGGATTAAAATTATCGACAACAAGATTAGCCGACCCGGATTTAATTGAAATTACCGAAAACATTGAAAACATAACCGATCAAATAAGAGACAACGCACTTAGTATAACCTTAATTCCAATTGAAAATACTGTAGTAAGATTTAGAAGATTAGTGCGAGATCTTTCTGCCGATTTTAATAAAAGCATTGATTTTCAAACAATTGGAACAGATACCACAATAGACAAAACATTACTTCAAATAATTACCGATCCGCTGATGCACATTATCAGAAACTCAATAGATCACGGAATCGAATATCCCGATCAAAGAGTTAAAAACGGCAAAAGTCCCATCGGAAATATTACATTAAGAGCATATCGTTCAGGTTCAAATGTTCATATTGAAGTTGAAGACGACGGAAAAGGTCTTGATGTGGAACGAATAATGTCAAAAGCAAAAGAGAAAAATTTTGTTTCGCAGGAAACACCCGTTTCAAAAGCAGAAGCAATAAAAGTTATTTTTCATCCCGGATTTTCAACCGTAGATAAAATTACAGATATTTCAGGAAGAGGAGTTGGAATGGACGTTTTAAAAAGAAAAATGTTTGACGTTCGCGGAGATATTTATGTTGAAACAGAAAAAAACAAAGGAACCAAAATAACACTAAAAGTTCCGTTAACACTTTCTATTGTCGACGGATTACTTGTTACCTTAAGAGATAAATTATACATAATTCCGCTAACTTCAATAGCACGAATAAAAGATGTTACATACAAATTTTTAACAGAAACATCAAGAAACGTTGCAATAATAGACAACAAACAAGTTCCTTTTTACATGCTTAGAGACGAACTCGACATAAAAGGAGATTATCCGGAAGAAGTAAAATTTATAATGATAAAATACGAAGGAAAACATGTAGGATTAGTTTTCGATACAATAATCGGAGAATATCAGGCTGTATTAAAACCATTAGGAAAACTATATAAAAAGCATGAAATTATTTCCGGAGCATCAATTCTCGGAAACGGAAAAGTTGCTTTAGTTTTGGATACAAATAAAATTATACAAAAATTTTCGGAGACAAGTAATCAATAAAATTTTCATTATCAGAATTAGAAAATATTCAATAATATGGAAGAAATATTAAACGTAAACGAAACATATTTAACGTTCAGGCTTGGAAAAGAAATGTTTGCCGCAAGCATCGAAAAGGCAATTAACATAATTGAAATGGTTACAATTACCGAAGTTCCGCGTTCGCCGGAATATATGATGGGAATTGTAAATGTGAGAGGAAGTGTTTTGCCTGTTATTGACACAAGAATGAAGTTTGGAATGCCGCCTTCCGAAGTTTCAAGAACTTCTGTTATTGTTACTTTCAATATCGAAATTGACGGCGATACTACTTATGTTGGTGCTTTAGTCGACGAACCCGGAAGTGTAATTGAATTAACTCCCGATCAAATTTCCGATCCGCCAAATATTGGTGCAAAATATAAATCGGAATTAGTTATCGGAACATTCAAAGATGAAGAAGACAGATTTGTGCTTCTTATAGATATTGATAAAGTTTTCACACTCGACGAACTGCTTGAAATAGAAACCAATACGAATACGAGTGATAATATTGATAATTAAAATATCAATTTAAAAAAATATGAGTGAATTTTTGAGAATAAGTATTTTTGTCGGAGTAGTTCTTTTTGTGGGAATTCCCTTTACATATTTATTGTTGAGGGCAATTTATAAAAGATCTATATTAGTACAAGTAGGAACTACAATGACCGGAGTTACTTCCATTATTGTAATCCAAGTGCATTTTAGTGAACACATGGGATTAGAACACATGACATGGGGTTTGCCGCTTGCAATATTTTTTGTAACAATGGGAATACAAGTTATCAGAAAAATATTAATAAAACCAATGACAGAAATTCAAAAATCGGTAGAAAAGATTTCTGAAGGCGATTTAAATGTTGAAATAGACAAAAATGTTGCAAATAAAAAAAATGAACTGGGATTAATCAGTTTTGCTATTAACGGAATGTCATACCAGATGTCCGAAGTATTAAAAAACGTTATTTCAATATCAGAATCAATAGAAAAAGTTAGTAAAATACTTGAGTCGGATTCCGGAATAATGGCTGAACTCGCCAATGAACAAGCTTCATCTGTAGAAGAAGTTTCATCAACAATGGAAGAAATGGTTGCCGGTTTAAGTCAAAGCAACGAAAATTCCGATGAAGCCGAATCAATAGCCAAAAAATCGGCCGTTAAAATAGATGTAAATAACAAAAATGTTCAAAAAGCAACCGAAGCACTCGAATTAATATCAAAAAAAGTAAGTGTTATTTCCGATATCGCTTTTCAAACAAATCTACTGTCATTAAATGCTGCAATTGAAGCATCAAAAGCAGGCGAAAACGGAAAAGCTTTTAATGTTGTAGCTACAGAAATAAGAAAATTGTCGGCAAAAAGTAAAAATGCGGCATTGGAAATAAACAAGATTTCGCAAAACAGTATTT
>DZBS01000090.1 GCA_022729995.1 Draconibacterium orientale
AACGATTAAAATCAACAATAATCTATGTTTAGTTATTTTTATCGGACAATAATAAAATTAAATATAAATTTTTATTAATTTTAGACTTTTTCGACATTAAAATAAGAAATAATAATAGTTTTAATTTACAAATTCTTAACTATCAGAAGATTCTGACTTTAAAAATTTTTGTATCTTTTTTGAAGTTTTCTCTTTTTAATTCAACCAAATCGCCTTGCATTAAATCATCTTCTTTGCCTGTAAAATTCTTTATATCAATCATAAATTGAACATCAACAATTTTAGTTTCAAGCCAAGAAAACCCTGAAATGTATGAATAATAAATTTTATAATCGGGATAAGTTTTAATAAATTCATCAATAGATGAACCAACTCCTATTCCGTTTTTTGTTTTATATTTATTTGAAAATACTGTAATTACATCAACATTTTTTTCGGTATCGCCTGTTAATTGCAACATTTCTTCGTTTGATTCAAATAAAGTAAATACAGTTTCTTCATAAACATCACCTTCTTCGCCTGTATTTGTTACAATTTTATTTGTAAATTTTTGCGAAGTCGTTGTGATAATTTTATCAATATCTTGACCGATTTTAATCTGTCCAATCGATTTTGATTCTATAATTTTTGGCACTTCTACTTTGGAATTTTGATTTTTAGTAGAATCGGAATTTTTTTTATCCGAATTATTATCATTTGTTCCGCATTTTACCAATAAACCGGCAGATGCAATTACTAATATAAATGCTATTCTTTTCATAATTATTAAAGGTTTTAAATTAAATGAACTGTGATATTTCAAAATTAACTAATTATTTAATCTTAAAAAATCACAATTCAAAAAAAATCATATCAATTTAAAAAGCTCTTACACCTCTTGAATACCAATTTTGAGATTTTGCTCTCAGACTTGTAGTTCCGTCGTAATAAATAATCCATGCTTGAGAAGCGTCATACTCTGTTGAAGACCAAAAATTGTTTACTCTTTTGCTTTTTTACACAAAAATAAAATTACAAAAAAAGTAAAAAAGCAAAAGTGTAAACTCCTTAAAACTTGAAAAATTAAATTAGTGAACTACTTTCAGTAAATCTCCTGTTCTGTAAAAAGCTCCGACTGTTAAACCTGCGTTAACTGCGGCATCATTGTCAGCGTATTCAGGTAAACCTACTACCTGCAATTTTGATGTAGGGGAATCTGTTCCTAATCCTATGAAACCGGTATTTCCGTCGAATGTAATTTGCGGATCTACAACGTTATTCCAAATTTGAAATTTATTTACTCCGCCCCAACTAGATGCATTAAAATGCCAATCTCCATTTTGAGTTTTAAATTGTAAAGTTGCAATACCGCTGAATGATTCAAGATTTAGCCAAGGCCTTTCGCTGTATAAATGCAATACGCTATTTGTTCCACTGTATGCGTCGCCAGGGTTATTCGTACCGATACCTATTTTTCCCGAGCGAAAAATATCGCCGTAGAGATTTGTTTCCCATTTCGTTCCGTTTTTGGCATACAAAGCATAAGGAACTGATAAAAGTTGCGATGTTCCCATAATTGTTGCATCAACTGTAATTTGAATAAAATACTCGCCGTTGCTCCAATCTATTAATGCTAAATCGGTTGTATTTACCGAACCAATATTTAAATTTATTAAACCTTGTGCAGAAGTTGTAACGTCTTGTGTTTCATTAAAAACACTTGTTGTAAGATCGCTTTCCAGAATATCTATTACAATTGTTTTACTCTGATTTGCTATTATGTTACCGCTTGCATCTCTTAAAACTGCTTGGTATTTAAACATATTTGGTGTTTGTCCGAAAGTTAAAAATGAAAAACTAAAAGTGAAAAGTATCACTAATCCGATTTTTGTAAAAAATGATTTGTTCATAATTCTTATTTTTTAATAATTTTAAATGATTTAATGATTTGATTGTTCTCTTGAACGATTATAAAATAAGTTCCTGCAGAATATTTTGCAAAGTTGATTTGTTCGGTTTCGTTTGAAAAATTGCTATTTTGCAATACTTTGCCCGAGAAATCTGTAATTGTATAACTAAGTTTTCCAAAGTTTTGAACCTTAGCAAAGTTCAATGTAATAAAGTCTGTAGTTGGGTTGGGAAATACAGTCATTTCGATATCTGCACGCAAATCTTCGATTGCAGTAACAGTATAAATTCCTTGATGAAATCCTTGTGTAAGAATTTGTCCGTTAGCCGAAATTGTTTCCGTTGCCAATTCACCAATTGACCAATCCAAAATATAATTTACATTTGAAAAACTGTCGCCCGATGAACTTATCAGTTCCGGCGAATTGGTTTGCGAGTTTGCCGTATAAAAAGCAAAAAAGATACCCGCGATTAATAATAATTTTTTCATTTTAAAATAATTTAAGTAATTTAGAAATAGTAATTTTGTATAACAGAAATAAATTAGTGTGTCTTCCAAAAAGAAAAAGGATTTCATCAATGAAATATTAATCTGAATAGCTTTGCAAATGAATACATAATATCAAAACTTTTTCTTATCAATTCATACAAATACATTATCAAATCATACAAAATCCGAGAAGTTTGGGAATTTTTCTATAAAAAAAAATCCCATGAACTTTATTCAAGGGATTTTTTACCGACAAGGTATCTGTAATTGTAAATAATTATCAAGAGAAAAATATTATTGATATAAAAATTCCAAAAGAATATATTTAGCTGTTTCGGATTTAGATATTTTTTTCAATTTGGCTTTCATTTTAATTTCCGGAATGGGAAGTTGGTCTATTTCATCTGATGTTTTCCAAGTTTCAGGAGCGGCATTCGGATTGCCGCTCCAACCGGAACCTGCTGCGTATATTTGCATTGTTGCGTCAAATAAATCATTACCTTTGTCGGTTAATGAAAGTATTTGAGCAAATAGAAATCTTTCGCCGTCGCCCTGTTGAATAATATATTTATTGTTTTCAAAAGCAATATTTTCAACCGATTGATTTTTATTGATTTTTTCGCCAAAAAATTCTTCGGTTGTTTTCGATACAAGATTTTCACTTATAGCCGCATTATTGCCTTCGTTAACAATTTCTAATGCTTTAAAATTATTTCTATAATTGTAATAAACGGCAAAGTTAATTTTAATTTTATCGGTTAATTTTCCTTGCGAAAAAGTATCTGTGTATATCTTGGAAAATTCGCTAAAAAAATCATTAAGTTTGTTTTTTTCTTGAACCGACAATTTTGAAAATACGTCTTCGCCTTTTGAATTAATCTTATTATTGCATGAGTCAATAATAACAGTGAATATAATTGCAAGAACGATTGGTATTATATTTTTTGTTTTCATTTTTTAAATTTAAGTATTTAAATATTAAGGGTAACTTTTAAAAATAATTTTTCCCGTATATTTTTTGTCAACAATAATAATCAAACAAGCTTGGCTTGTATATGATTGTTCCGGTTTATCGGAATGTTGATATTCGAGAACGATTTTGCCTGTTTCGTTTTTCGAAAGATTTTTCATTTTATATTCAGTTCCCAAATTTGATTCGATTCCGATTACACACAAAACAAATTGTTTCGAAAAATCTATTATTGTTGGGTTTCCGTCATTTCCCATAAGTGGTGCCATTCCAAAAACTTGCTCAAACTTTTGTTTGTTTTCAATTTTCAATGTTAATTCTTTTGATGTTTTAAAAGAATTTTTTACAAAATAATTTTCGGCAACAGTATATGGGACAATTTTATTTTTTTGAGCCAAAACAATTGTCGAACCGAAAATAAAACAAAGGATAATTGTGAAATATTTCATTTTCTTCATGTGTTTATATTTTAAATTAATAAAGTTACATTGGAACATCCGGAATAATCATTCTTCTGCGTGTTAATATACTTACATGGATGTTTTATATTTATAAAAATTTATTTTTTTTCTGCTTTCAAAATTTGATAGCACGGTTCGGCTTCACCTGTTGTTACGCTAATTTTGCCTTTAAGATTATGCCTAAACGTGATTACGAAAGTTGAACCTATAAATTCTTGATTTGCCGACATTCCGTCTTCTCCGATAAACATATATTGAAGTTCGGGTTCTTCTGAATTAGTGTAATTTCTGTAAAATATTCTTCTGCTTCCGTCTTCTTCATCAAAAATCAAATTTGCTTCGCCTTCCAAAGCATTTCCTCCAATGAATTTAGCAGTAATGGTTTGCGTATTTGAAATTTCCGAACCAACAGAAGTTTTTGTGTTGTCATTTGCTTGTTTCTTTTCACCTGAACTGCAACCAATTATGAAAGTTGTTGCAATAATAGTAATTAAAATAATTGTGATTTTTCTCATTTTATTATTTTTGGTTAATTATTAACTTCATTTTGTTCTTTTAACACGTATTTTTTTTTGTAGATGATTGAGTATTTTTTCATTTCTTTTTATACATTTTAATTTATTCTGCACTTGCTCCAATAAAAATATTGGTTACTTTATTATTTTCAAAAGTAAAAAAAATACCGCCAAAAACGCTTCCTGCAATAATTGAATTCATATCTATTGTTCGTGAATCTATTTCTTTTTTATATTTTTCAAGAACCTCAAAGCGAGTGCTGCCAATACCTATATTTCTTAAGGTTTTAAATTTACTTTGTTTATCGACAGTTATTCCGGAAATCTTTAAATCTGTTGGTTTTTCCCAACAAACATCCAATTCAATACCTTTTTCTTTAAAAATCCAATCTTGATGAAATAATCCGTCGGTTTCCCATTTCAAAGGTTTTGATTTTTCATCAGGAATTCCGAGTACTTTTGTGATTTCGGTTTCGGGCATATTGATTTTAAGATTTCCGATTTGTTCGGTATTCAACAATTTCATTCCAAGCTCTAAATAAACGCTGTCATTTCCTATATTTCGCCAATTTTCCAAACTCAGTTTGTTTCCCGAAATAAAATCTAAAATTGATATTTGTTTAGATTCAGGATTAATATAGAATTGGAAATAGGTTTCAAATCGTTCATCGCAGTTATATCCAACTTGAATAGACCAATTAGGCTCAGTATCCGATGGTTTTTCAGTGATAAAAGAAATTCCTTGTTTATGATTGGTTAATGAATCAATGAGTAGATTTTTTTCTTGAACTTCTTTCAACGAAAGCAGTGTATCTTCGATAAATTTTTCGTTTACAGAAATTTTAGTTTGATTTGATTTGCAACTTATCAAATATGAAAATACTGCAAAAACAATAAGAATTTTTTTCATCTGTTTATTTTTAAATTGTTTTTAAAGGTCAGATAGGAACATCCTAAATAATCATTCGGTTGTGTTTCGATATATATGGATGTTTCATTGTTCAAAAATTATTAATTGAATTATTTTTAATTTAATTAAAATACAAAGTAATATCTAAACCAAAAACATATTCTTATCAATTCATACAAATACATTATCAAATCATACAAATTCATTGTTTGATTAATAAAAATTTAAGTAAAATTTGAATTTGATTGATTTAACTTACCGACTGTTTTTTTCGCCAATCGGAAGGAGATTCGCCGGTTATTATTTTAAACTGACGACTAAAGTTTGAGTGTTCACTATATCCGATTTTTTCGGCTATGTCAACAATGGTGCATTCGGGGCTTTCCAAAAAAAGTATTTTTGCTTCTTCAATTCTTAATTGGTTTATCCACGAATTAAAATTTATTTTTTCTTCCGAATTTATTAGTTTTGAAAGTGTTGTTCTCCCTATTTTAAGTAATCCGGCAATTTCTTCTAATGTAATTCCTTCTTTCAAATAATATTTTTCAGAAATAATTTGAGCTTTGTATTTTCTCCAAATTCCTTTTGTTATACTTAATTCGGGCAGTTCAACATCTGTATTATTTGATTTTTCAAAAGCCGGCTCTATGATTAAATATAATTTATTATAGTTTAAGTATTTAATAGCAAAAACAGAATAAAATATTGCTACAATTACAGGAAATACTATTTCCAATTTTTCATCGGGGAAAATTTGAAATGCAAGTGCAAGAAGACCAATGAAAAGAGCAAAATAGAACGCATAAGCAACCCATTTCAATTGCAATTGTGTTGTTTCGGAAAAATAATCATTCAATTTTTGTTTATATTTATTTTCCTCATTTACAAAAAGTATTAAAAAATAAATGAGTTGAGCACAGTAAAACAGAAAAAAAATAAAACGAAAAATAAAAGAAGGAAACGTAATACAATTGCCAAAATCGGAAAAATCCTTAAAAATACAATCGCCAAACAGAAAATAAGATGTAATATACAGAACAGGAATTGTGAAAATAGCAATTAAATTTTTCAGCAAACGCTTACGGCTCACAAAACTCGGATTTATAAGAGTTATTAACGTAAAAGTAAATAATAGTGCTTGCAACGATGATACCAACAAATTTACAAAACTGAAATACTGAGGATTACTGCCTGAAGAATCAAAGCCTATTAATAAAGCATTAAGAAATGCTATAACAAAATATGCAGATGATAATATTTTCAACGAAATTTTATAATTTTTTAATCCGAGATTTTCCGGAACAGGTATAGCTAAAAATATTGCACCCAAAATTAAAGTAATGCTAATCAGAATAAGATTTACAGCCAAATACATAAATTATCCTTTTTTACTTCCTCTATAAAGTTCAAATTTATTTAATCGGCATTCAATCGGACCGTTAAAAAGCGGGATTTTTCGAGAAGGTTTCAAGCCAACAAATTTTATTGCTCTCAAATTTCCGCTCAAAATCCAAGCGTCGCAACCGTTATAATTTAGTTTCAGAGTATCGCCTATTTCTTTATAAAAAGGAATAATTTCGTCGTCTTCCATTAATCGTTCACCGTAAGGCGGATTCATAATAATTAAACTTTCTGATATTTGTGTTTCGGGTTTAAGAAAATCTTGCTTTTTAAAAATTATATCGTCGGCAATTCCTGCTCTTACGGCATTTTCTTTTGAAATTGAAATTGCTTCAGTATCATTATCGAATCCAAAAATTTTACATTTTAAGAGTGTAATATTATTTTTTGCTTCGGTTTTTAATTTATTCCACAAAACTTTATCAAAATCGGCCCAATTTTCAAATGCAAAATTTCTAAAACTTCCGGGAGCAATATTTTTTGCAATTAATGCCGCTTCAATCGGAATTGTTCCTGAACCGCACATTGGGTCAATAAAATTTAATTTTCCGTCCCAACCGGTTGATAAAACCATTCCTGCAGCCAAAACTTCGCTCAAAGGAGCAAAAACTTGGCGGAGTTTATAACCGCGTTTTCCCAAATTACTTCCCGAACTGTCCAAAGAAATATTGCAAGTTGTGTCTTTTATGTGAAGATTTATTCTGATATCCGGATTTTCTATTTCTACCGAAGGACGTTCGTTGTATTTGTCTCTAAATTTATCAACAATTGCGTCTTTTGTGAGAAGCGAAACGTATTTTGAATGAGTAAAAATGTCGCCGCTCGTTGTTCCGTCAATAGCGAAAGTGTTACTCACCGTCATAAAATCTTCCCAATTTATTTTTTGAATTTCGGCATAAAGCTCTTTTTCGTTTTTGGCTTCAAAAGATTTTATAGGTTTAAGAATTCTTATTGCAGTGCGCAAAAGCAAATTGCTTTTATATAAAATTTCATTATTCCCTTTATAAAAAACAGCTCTATGAGATTTTGTAATTTCCTTGGCACCAATCTGTTCCAGCTCATTAATAAGAATTTCTTCTAATCCGAAAAGAGTTTTGGCAACTATTGCAAATTCGTTATTCATTTTCTTTTTTTTGATTTCACAAATGTAGTTAATATCGGTTGAATAGCAAATTTGAATAGAGATAGGTAAACACAATTTATTATTTTAAAATTTTATTGAATATTAATATGAATCTGAATTTTTATTACAAGAAACTGTAACATAAAATGTTGAGCCTTTACCTTTTTCGGAATTTAAACTGATATTTCCGCCAAGAAGTTCTATTCCTTCTTTGGCAATTGATAATCCGAGACCCAATCCGCCAAAATGCCGGGAAGGACCTTTCTCTTCTTGTGAAAAAGTTTTAAAAATAGTTTCAAAATTTTCGGGTTTTATTCCAATTCCTGTATCTTTCACAGATATTTCCAATATTTTTGGAGAATCATTTTCTGTTTTAAGATTGTAAGCAATTTCTATAAAACCTTGTTCTGTATATTGTACGGCATTTTCAACTATTTCACTTAAAATCTTATATAAAAGCGATTTATCTGTATAAAAAATACATTTCTCGTCGGAAATTGATTTTATTAAGTTTATTGAAATATTTTTTTCATCGGCTTTTTTAAGATATTCATTTCTAAGGTTTTCTAAAAAATAATTTATGAAAATTTTGTTGCTGGAAATCTGAATTTGCTTTGTAACAATTTTTGATATTTCAAGCACATTATCAATAATTTCCATAAGTTTATTTCCGCTTTCGTGAATTAAATCTACGAATTGTTGCCTTTCTTCAACCGACATATCGGGATTGTTGAAAACATCGGTTAATCCGATAATTCCGTTGAGCGGAGTTCTAATTTCGTGCGACATATTATTCAAAAATTCGGTTTTCAGTTTGTCGCTTTCTTCGGCACGTTCTTTTGCAATTTTTAGTTCGATATTTTGTTTTTGGTATTCTTTATTAATTACAATCAATTCATTAGTTCTTGCTTTTATAGTTTCGTCGAGCAATAAATTTTGTTGTCTGAGTTTTCCGTCGGCTTCTTCAATTTTTTGTTGAACGGTAATTAATTCTTCATTTTGGTCTTTTTGAATTTCAGCTTCACGATTGGCTTTATTTATTGCCATTTGTGTGTATTTCTGCATTATTAATGCAATTAAAGCGACTAAAATCATTTGTGATAAATGATTGAAATATCCTGCTTTAAAAAATTCAATATCAACAGGCGATTGTTTTACTGCAAATAAATATACACGTGTTGTTGTGGCAACTATCAGAATAAAGTTTATTATCAATATTTTTCTGTCGGCAAGTAAAATTCCGTAAATAAAAACTGTAAAAACGGTGTAAAAACCGTACATATATTTGAACATTGCAGGAATTTCATTTCGCAAAATGTTCATCGGAATTAAAAGAACAATTACAATTAAAAGTGAAGAAATGTTTCCGGCAAGTTTAATGCCTTTGTATTTTATAATAACCAAAGATACAGATAGATAGCCTGCAAATCCGATTTCGGAAAATAAAATTAAAACAAAATTCTCATCAGGATTTATAATCGTATTTATTAGAAAATATAAAATTATAGGTATTAAAAATAATACCGGAATTATATAAAAATTTGTTTTAAGTTTATCAAAATAAGATTGTTCTTCTTTCGGATAAAAATATTTTATTATTTTTTTCATATAATAATGACCCTTATGTTTTAAAATAAGTTGCCAAAGTTTTTTAATATCTATTTTATTATTATACCTGCTTTTTATATAAATGGTTTCAAATTTAATAAATATTATAAAATAAAAGTATTTCTGTTTAAAAAGATTTTTTTTAAATTTGTTAAAATAGAAAACTAAAAACTAAATAAATATCATTTCAAAATGCCCCAAAATCAAGCAAAAGAAATTTTAAAACAATATTTTGGTTACGACGAATTCCGACCAATGCAAGCCGAAATAATTCAAACTGTTTTCGATAAAAAAGACTGCCTTGTTTTAATGCCCACAGGTGGCGGAAAATCTATAACTTTCCAAATTCCTGCAATGATGAAAGACGGAGTTACAATTGTTGTTTCTCCTTTAATTGCTCTTATGAAAGACCAAGTTGAAAGCTTAAAAGCTACCGGAATTGCAGCCGAATTTTTAAACAGTTCGTTAACACCGTCGCAACAAGAAGCAATTGAAAAAGATATTCAGGAAGGAAAAATAAAAATAATTTATATTTCGCCCGAAAGAATTGTTACAGAAAGTTTTCATAATTTTATGCAAAATCTTAAAGTAAATTTATTCGCAATAGACGAAGCTCATTGCATTTCGCAATGGGGACACGATTTTAGACCCGAATACACTCAACTGAAATTTCTTAAACAAAAATATCCGGAAATTCCGGTTATTGCATTAACTGCAACAGCCGATAAAATTACTGCTCGCGATATTATAAAACAACTCGGACTTATTGAAGCCAAACAATTTATCACTTCATTCGACCGACCAAATATCAGTTTAACGGTAAAACCCGCTTTAAAAAGAATAGAGAATATTATAGAATTTATAAAAGCAAGACCAAATCAATCGGGAATTGTGTATTGTCTTAGCAGAAAATCAACCGAAGATATTGCTTCAAAACTAAAAAGAGCCGGAATAAAAGCAGCTTTTTATCATGCAAAACTCGAAAGAGAAAAACGCTCAAAAGTTCAGGAGAATTTTATTAACGACAAAACTCCCGTAATTGTTGCTACCATTGCTTTTGGAATGGGAATAGACAAATCAAATGTGCGTTGGGTAATACATTACAATATGCCCAAAAATATCGAAAATTATTATCAGGAAATTGGTCGTGCAGGAAGAGACGGCACAAAAAGCGACACAATAATGTATTACAGTCTTGGCGATGTGATGACATACCGAAAATTTATTGAAGATGCACCAAACAACAAAGAAGTGGAAATTGCTAAACTTCAACGAATTCAAGATTATGCGGAAGCTTTAACATGCCGAAGAAAAATATTACTCAGCTATTTTGGCGAACATCTCGACGAAGATTGCGGAAATTGCGATGTTTGTAAAAATCCGCCACAACAATTCGACGGAACATTAATTGCTCAAAAAGCACTTTCGGCAATTAGCCGTTTAAACGAAAACGTGGGAATAAACATGCTTATTGATGTTTTAAGAGGTTCGGGCAGAAAAGAAATTATCGACAACAATTATCATAAAATAAAAACTTACGGAGCCGGAAACGATATAAATTTTGCCGATTGGCAACAATATATTCTTCAACTTTTAAACCAAGGATTAATAGAAATTGCTTACGACCAAAATCATGTTTTAAAACTAACTGAAGCAAGTCAGAAAGTTTTATTTGCAGGGAAAAAAATAAATCTTGTGAAAGCGTCGGAATTATTGAAAAAGAAAGAATTGCAACAAATTACCGCCAGACCGGAAAGCAAAACAAAGCAACTCAAAAACGAACTTTTTGAAAGATTGAGAAACTTGCGAGAGCAAATTGCTGTTTCGGAAAATGTTCCGCCTCACATTATTTTTAGCGATGCAACACTGGAAAGTATGTGCGAGAAACGTCCGGTTTCAAATAAAGATTTATCAAAAATTGCCGGTGTCGGCATTTTGAAAAATGAGAAATACGGAAATTTATTTATCAAAGAAATAGTAAGTTTTATAAAAGAAAACAGCAAGCAAACATCAAGAATTAAAGGAAGTTCGCAAATTCTTACTTACGAACTTTTCAAAGACGGAATGACGGTTGCCGAAATTGCCGACGAAAGAAATTTGTCGCCTGTTACAATATTTTCGCATTTAGCGGAATTTTATAACAAAGGAGAAGAAATTGATATTTTCCGACTTGTTTCGCAAGAAGAAATTTCGAGAGTTGAAAAAGCAGTGAAAGAAATAAATGATTTCAATACAATAAAAACAATTTTTGAACATTTGAACAGCGAAATAGAATACGAAAAAATAAGATTGGCTTTGAGTTATTTGAAGAAAAAATAGATATTTATCAAATCAACTTCAAAATATCCTCAGGTTTTTGGGCAATGAATTTTGCTCCGGAATCAATTAGTTCCTGCTTTGTTCTGAAACCCCAAAGTGCTCCTACTGCAAACATTCCTGCATTATTTGCAGTTTGCATATCGGTATTTGTATCGCCTACATAAATCATTTCTTCGGGAAAAATATTTAATTTTTCAGCAATTTGAATTGCAATAAACGGATTTGGCTTTTTGAGTTCTTCGTTTTTAATTCCTTCAACAATTTCAAAATATCCGGGAATCAATTCATTTACAACTTTTTTTGTAAAATCATCGTTTTTATTCGAGAACACACTCATAACAATTTTACGATTTTTAAGTTGTTCCAAAAGTTCGACAATTCCTTTGTAAGGATTGGTTTTATTCAAACAATTAAGATTATATTTTTCAGTCATCATTTCATAACAAGCATCAATTGTTTGTTGTTTTCTTTCATGCTCCGGCAAAGAATTAATTACAAGATTTCTAATACCTTTCCCAACCAAATATTTATATTCATTGATATTATGTTCGGGAAAATTATAATTACTCAAAACAAAATTCATCGAATCGGCAATGTCTTCAATAGAATCGACCAATGTTCCGTCCAAATCAAAAATAATTCCTTTAAATTTCATTTATATTTATTTAAATTTACGATTGTCCGATAAAACTATAAAATTAACCAACAGAAACAAAAAAATCTTAAAATACTGCAAATTCAAATATAACATTTAGTTATTTTAAAATTAAGCACACAATTAAAAAATCGAATAACGATTTGAATTATAACGTTTTTTATACGGATATTACTTTCCGATTATCGATTAACGAAGAAACGCTAATTTATTTCAAAACGATGAACTTCCGCTAATATTTTCGGTAATGAATTCTCGTTTGTTTCTCTCGTTCGGCGTTCCGGATGTTTTGAGGCTGTCAAAATAAATTAACA
>DZBS01000091.1 GCA_022729995.1 Draconibacterium orientale
ATATACTTTTTCGGGAATAAAATCCAAGAATTATATATAATTTTTGGATTTTTGTTTTAAATAAACAATATTAACTAAACAAAATTTTTTGTTATCTTCTAATCCAAATATTGGGATTTTTTATAAAAACACGTATGAATTTCTATTTCCCTTTCATAAATTTGACCATATATTCTTCTGTATTATATACATTTAATCCCGAATTTTTATAGTCTGTTTTGTTCCTTGTCACAATTATTTCAATATTATTTTGTTTAGCAGTTTCAGTTTGAACAGCATCTTCAAAATCTTTCATTTCTGAATTTAAAGAATTAATAATCACCTCTTCATCTACACCTAAAACTTTTATAATATTTATAGAATTTTTCAGAAAAACAATTGCGTCATCATGTCCCTTTGCTTTTCTCAAAACATAATAAATATCTGTTATTGAAGATGCTGTGATATAACTTTTTATTTTATTTTTTACAAGAAAAAGTATCAGATTTTTTGCTTCTTCTCCAAAATCCTGTCGCTATAAAGCAAAATCTAAAAGAATATTTGTGTCTAAAAGTATTTTTTCCATTTTTATTTACCTATTATTGCATTATACCTTATGTCGTCTGTTTCAATAACCGGGAAATAACCAAACCATTTGTTAATAAATTCTTCTGCTTCATTTTCTTTTATTTCTTGTTCATTTTCAATTTTATACAAGATTAATACTTCAACTTTTTTTGATTTAAATTTTTGAAAATTAGGAATTTTTATCATTCCATTCTCCAAAATAGTTGTTTCAAACTTAAATGCTTCCATTTTTAAAATTTTTAATCAGATTTTATACAAAGTTACTACTTTATAGACAAAACTCAATTCAATTAGCAAATAAAAACATATTGTATTTATTCTTGGTGCATTCAAGTAATAAATGCAATTTGTCAGTTATTATTAATAAATTGTAAATATTCTTGATTTTTTAACTATAATTTTAGGATTTTTTGTTTTCAATAAACAATTACAAATATTGTTAGTTTCCCGGAAAATAAATCCCAATCGAATAAATAAGCATAACCGGAATATTTTCATATTGCGGAAGAATTGCAGGTCCGTTTTGAATTTTGAAACCAATTCCTAATTGTGCCGTAAATAACTTCTTACTTCTCCAAACAAAAGTAGGTCCGAGCAAACTTTGTGTATATGTAGATTGAAGTCCTTGATGCCAATACGCAAGTCCCAAAAACGGGCTTCTAATTGTTGGTTTAAGATGATAATTTATTCCGGCTCCGAAAGCTAAAATACCTGCACCAATTTGTAGGCCTATTCTTTTTGAAACCATTTGTTCCAAATCAATACCGATTAATGCTCCGCCACCCTGAAAAATTCCAAATGTTACAGCGTTTTTTTCAATATGTTCTATTTCCTGAGAAAAAGATTTTTGAAATGTAATGACGAATACTATAAGGATAAAAAATATTTTTATTGATTTTTTCATAAAAAAAGATATTACTTTTTGTTTTAAATATATTAAAATAAACTTCCAAATTAAATATAAGAACTCTTCTTAACAAAAAAAAATCCTCGAATTACATCGAAGACTTTTTTATATTTTTTATAAATTTCTGTTAACCTTCGGCATCTTGGTCGGCAAAATCGCCGCCTTCGTTTGCATTTGTAACATTAGAACCTGCTTCGATATTTACATTCGCACTATTTCCGCTTTCGGCATAAAATTGAGATTTTGCTCGTTCAACACTTGTAATATGGTGCATAACTTTTGATCCGAAATAAAATGCTATCATCATTTGAAATGCAATTAAAAACTCTGTAAATTCATCTTCAAAGCCAATAATTCGAACGTTTGCCATTTCAATAATTACGGTTACATAAAGCAAAGTCAGTGTTATTAAACCTCGCATAGAACCTCGCGGCATATTAAAAGTTTCTCCGTCATAAGGATTCGGGTGGTCGGTTGTCCAGTTTCCGAATGTATATTTTCTAAGTAATAATACAAAGAGAATAAAAATTAATGTGAGCCATAGCATAACAGGCGCATAAATACTTAGCCAATAAGTTTGCGAGTTATCGGTAAAGAATTTTACGGTATCCATGTAATTGTTCATAAATATCTGTTTTTATATTTTTTTTACTTTCCTACAAAATATCCTACAACAAAGGCAACGGGAATTGCAATTATTGATAGTTTTTTAAAAATATTATTTTTTTTACATTTTTTTGTGAGATAATCGAAATCGTCTTCACAAATTTTCCAATTTTTTTGATAATAATCTCTGTCTTTTATATAAACAGCAATTAAGCTGTCTTGTTCGGCACTTTTTTCTTTTAATTTATCGGTCAAAATTTTATATTCTCTGTTTTGCTCTTCAACAAGTCCGAGTGTTTTGGCTTTTATTAGAGCGTTTTGGAACTGAGAATTTTTCATAACCCAAAGTGTATCTTTGAAATTTTCGAGTCTGTATGTTCCGGATTTTGTTACAAGAATTAACGAATCGCTTGGTTTAACGGGTACCGGGAATTTATTTTGTGAATAAATTTGAGAAACGGCAAATAATGTAATTACAAATATTATAATAATTTTCTTCATAAATTAATCTCCAAAATAATTAACAGCATCGTTTTGCATTTCTTCAATAGAGCTTTTTTTAACTTCTTTCACAACATTGTTTTTCTTCAATTCGATAATATCAATTTTTTTTTCGGCAAGCTCAATTTCTTTATTTAAAGTTTGAATTCTGTCTTCTCGTTTTTTAATTTCTTCATCAAATGTTTGACGGTGAATTACTTCATCGTTTCTAATATTTTGATGTTTATTTTTAAGTTCTTCGAGTTTTTTATCTTTAAAAATCAAATTTTTAATAAAGGTATAAGGTCCGGCTAAAGCTGCAAATGCAACTGTAAGCCATTGCCATTCAAAATTTAACATACCGTTATCGTACATCACACCAATAACAATTAGTGCAATAACTATAATTCCTATTGTGATAAGCCAATTTTTATTCATCTTAAAAAGATTATTCTTGGTCTATGTATTTTCCTAAAACCCAACCTTCAACTTCGGTAACAACTTTGTACCAGCCGTTTGCAGAATCAAGAATTTTTACTTTTTGTCCTTTGTTTAAAGGTAATGCAACTTTATTTGCTGCGTCGCTCGGTGTTTCTCTAATATTTAATTTACTTGCAATAACGCGTCCTGATGTTGCTAATTCTGCGGCATTATCATCGGCTCTGTTATTTGAAAGTAATTGATTTCTGAGTCTGTCAAGCGGAAATGCGGGTCCGGGATCTGTTTTTCTGCCGGGAGCAATTTCTTCGTGTCCGAGAATTGATTTTACACTGTATTCATCAATAAATAAGCGGCAAAGCTCTGTAACTGTTTCAATTTGTTCTTCGGTGTACACATGCCAAAATTTCATTTCTGTTTGGTTTCTGTGTATTGCTTCTATTACGTCTGTCGGATTAAATGATGCTCCGTACCAAGCTCTAAAAACTGTTCCGCTTTTTGTTAGCGGTCCGGAGTTTACTATTTCTATTCCAAGTGAATATTTATTAAAACCTATTCGACCTTGATATGAGCTTGTTCCGGCGTGCCAAGCAATTTTATTGAATGGAACCATTTGTGTGACTGAACCGTCTCTGTCGACAAGTAAATGTGCAGAAGCTCTAACTTTTGGATTTGTGAGTGTGTTTAGCGATGCTTTGTAAGGTCCTGCAGTATAATGAACTATAACCGTATCCGGTAGAGTTGCGTCAAACTCGCCGCTCATGTTTTTGGACCAAACTGCTTTTTTTACGTTATCGCCTTTTAAAATATGATCTACTATTTCCATTTTCTTAGGGGAATTAATATTTTCTGTAAAATTAAATTATTTTCTTCAAAATTAAAAACAATATGAATGAATTTTTATTAATCTCCAATTTTATCTGATTAATTAAATGCTTGTAAATTTCTGCTTTATGATACTTATTTGAATTAAGCAAAAATAATATCAGGCTAAACGACAGATTATCTAACACTTACTTTAATTTAATGCCTATCAAATCTAATAAAATAACATGAGGCGGACCTTCGTATCCGCGTTGTTCGGTATTGATAAAGCAAACTACAAAATTTGTTTCGGGAATTTGAATATAACCCGGCGACATTACGTTTAAAATCATACTTTCATTATAAGTTTTTTCGTAAATCTGTTTTGCCGGAATTGTTTTACCTTTAATTTTAGCGCTCACTTTTGCTACAACATTAAATCCGAATCCGAATGAATCTTCAACATATTTAATATCAAATAACAAATTTAGATTTTCGGCATCGGCAGAAGGAAATTTATTTATTTTTAGTTTTTTATCTTCAATAATACTGTTTTTATTGAGTTGTTCTTTAAATTTTAAATAATTTGTTGTCCAAGTTTCTTTCAAAGAACCTTTTTCTATATGGTCGTTGTAATCAACTTTTTGCGACCAAATTGTTTGGTTCGTATTCAAATCCAAAATTACAAATGTGTAGAAAAAATATCCTGTTGCTTCGTCGGCAGGAAGTGTCATGTATGCGAAAAGTCCGTTTTTTGAATATCCGATAGGATAAAATTCGTCGTAAATATGTTCTCGGTCTTTTTTTGTATACTTAAATTCTTTCGGTAAAGAATAATCCAACAATTTTGGAGCTGTAACAACTGTTTTCTTTCCTGTTGTATCATTTGTTACGACTTTGTCTTTATTGCCAGATTTACAAGACATCAAACTAACTGAAATGCTTATAAATAAACCTATTATTATTAAAATATTTTTTCTGTTCATAACCTGATTTTTTATTATTTTTTGATAGTCGAAATTAAAAATAATTAATTAAAAAAAAACTATTTTGTAAAAAAAACATTACAATTTTTTTCAATTTAAAAATAAAATAAAGGAAATCTATAAAATTTTAAATATAAAGTTTAATATATTTATATTTGCTATCTTAATTTTTAAAATATTAGTGAAGATGAATAAGTGGGAATTATTTCAAAAATTTTTAATTACTTCGGAAGAACAAATACAAACAGTTGACTTTCTTTATAACTCAATAATAATAATAATTTTAACTGTTCTGCTTGAACTGACTTATCGCAAATGCGGAAAAAGTTTGTCAAACAGAAAATCTTTTGCTTTTAATTTTATAATGCTGGGTTTCACAACAATGCTTATAATTTCAGTAGTAAAATCATCATTAGCATTATCGCTTGGTTTGGTTGGAGCACTTTCAATTGTGAGATTCAGAGCCGCAATAAAAGAGCCGGAAGAACTAACTTATTTATTCTTCGTAATCTCAACGGGATTGGGACTTGGAGCAAATTTAAGAGGAATTACAATTATTGCATTTTTGGTAATGATGGCAATTATTTGGGGCAGATATTTTATAACAGATTTCAAAAAAGCCGGTTCATACAATTTATATTTTACTGTTAGCGGAACAAATGAAAATCTGCAACTTACAAAAATTTCCGAAACAATTTCCAAACATTTCAAACGTTTTGAACTTAAACGTTTTGACGAACAAGAAAATTTTATTGAAGTTGCATTTTTAATTGAAACTAATAAAATTGAAAATCTCGAAATCTGTAAAAATGAGCTAAAACAGCTTAACGAATCATTAAAAGTTTCTTATATCGACAACAGAAATTAACGGATTCCCGAAAAAATGAAAGAAATTCTGAACTCGGAAAAAGCAAGGTTTGAAAGAAAATTTATTGCCGAAAATATTGACATAAAATCGGTTGAGAAAATTATTAAACTTCACCCTGCCCTATTTTCAGATATTCATTCTCAAAGATTTATAAATAATATTTATTTTGATTCGCCTTCGCTCGAAAATTATTACGACAATATTTTCGGCAAAAGTTATCGCGAAAAATTTAGAATAAGATGGTACGGAAATTTGTTCGGAAATATTGAAAATCCGGTTCTTGAAATAAAAATAAAATCGGGTCAAATTGGCGACAAACTTTCATATAAATTACCTTCGTTTACTTTCACAAAACATTTCGATTCAAATATTTTGTCGGATATATTAAAAAAAACAAATTTGCCTGAAGATATTTTTGCAAAATTATTTCATTCGATTCCTACACTTGTGAACAGATATTCACGAAAATATTACAACGATTTTAGCAGAAAATATAGACTTACAACAGATACAGAACTTGAATATTTTAGAATAAATTCCGGCAAAAACTTTATAAACGAAAAAATTCAAGAAAAAGATAAAATTATTATTGAGCTAAAATATAATTTTGATGCCGATAAAGAAGCAGCCAAAATAACAAACAATTTGCCTTTTCGATTAACAAAAAACTCTAAATACGTTAACGGCATTGAATTTTTTAATGAAACAGGAATATAATTATGAAAAATATAATCAAAAATATTATTCCTTTAATTTTTGTAATCTCATTTTTCTCGTGCACCAAAAACTCAAAACAGAACGAAAAATATGTTTCATACTATTGCGATGCCGAAAAAATAAATGAAACAGGAAATTTAATTGACCAAAATAACAGTGAAATTGAGTTTGGAACTGCAAAATATCAATCCGCCGAGCACTCAAAATCAGGAAAATATTCTTTAAAATCCGACGAAAAAATTAAATTCGTTTTCACACTAAATCTGCCAAAATACAAACCCGAACAACACTACAAAATAAGTATTTGGCGATACGGAAATAACGAAAACGGAATTTTAATTGTGCAAGGCGATAAAAATTTATATTTGAAAGATGCAATTTCTTCGGAAAAAGATTCGTCGGGTTGGGAAAAACTGGAAATAGATTTTTTTATTCCTTCCGATTATCGAAATCAAGAAATAAGAATTTATGCATGGAACAAAGGAAAAGAGCCAATTTATTTCGACGATTTAAGAATAAATCAAATATCGGAAAAGATAAACTATAATTTTGTTGAGAAAGAATTAAAAATAATTATTGACGACGAAGAACTTCTTAAACTCAAAAAAAACCGTGAAACAGCTCTAAAAGAAGGAATTTTGGAAACCGACGATGAAAGTTGGGCAAAAGCAATGATATTTTACGGCGATTCAACATTTAAAGCCGAAGTGCGACTAAAAGGCGATTGGCTCGACCACATAAAAGGCGATAAATGGTCGTTTAGAATTGAACTGAAAAAAGGCGGAATGTGGAAAGGAATGAAAACTTTTTCGGTTCAAACACCCGCAGCCAGACATTTTATTGATGAATGGCTTATTCATAAAATATTGATAAAAGAAGGCTTGCTTACAACACGTTACGGATTTGTTCCGGTTTCGCTCAACGGAAAATCGCTTGGATATTACAGCTATGAAGAGCATTTTGAAAAACAACTTGTTGAATCGAAAAAAAGAAGAGAAGGACCAATTTTAAAAATGACGGAAAACCCTTTTTGGGCTGTAATAAAACAAAATATAAAATACAAAAAATGGCCTAATTACCCGATTTACGAAGCTTCGGAAATTATTCCTTTCAAACAAAATAAAACTTTAAAAGACAGCACTTTAAAAAATGAATTTTTTGTTGCACGAAATTTATTGTTTCAATATAAAAATCAACTTGCTCCGGTTTCCGAAATATTTGATGCAGATAAATTTGCAAAATATCAAGCATTTGTTTCACTTGCCAAAATTTTTCATAGTCTTCGCTGGCATAATCAACGTTTTTATTACGATCCGGTTCTTTCAAAATTAGAAATTATTGCTTTTGATTGTTATGTTGAAAAAGGTGCAATGGATTGGGCAAAGCGTAATATTTTCGGTAATTTCGATAAAGAAATTATTAAAAATATAAAACCGGAATCGAGAATTGAATATTTTCTTTTTTCCGATTCAATTTTTCTGAGTAAATACATAAAATATTTAGAAAAATTTTCTGACACTTCATATTTGAACGAAACATTTAAAGAATATGAAAAAGAAATAAATTTTTATCAAACCGAAATAAGAAAAGAATTTCCGGGCTACACTTTCAGAAAAAACTTTTTGTATGAAAATGCCGAAAATATTAGAAAAGATTTACCTGCTTACACACAAAAAGTAGTTTCGGGATATTTTAAAAATATGGATTTTAAAATATTTGATAAAAAAATATATAAAGACAATTATTATTCGGATTTACCGCCCGATTTTATTCAGGTTTTTCTGGAAAAACAGGGAAAAGACATTTCAACAATAAAAATTGTAAACTTTAATCCTCAAAATATTATAGTTTTGGGAAGTAAAATTAGCCGAAATTCTGAAAATTTTGGTAGAGATATTGAAATCGGAAGTTACAATTCAGTCAAAAACGAAGCACAAATTTCTTTTAACGACAACAATGTTAAGCGAATATATTTCAGAATAAAAGGAAAGCAACAAATATATCAAAAAGATATTCTTCCTTGGAAATCGCCCGATATGTTTATTCCGAGAAACGAATTTGTTGAAAAAAATAAATTTAACTATTTAAACAAATTATTCACAATTGAAGGGAATAAAATAACATTCAAAAAAGGAAAACATCAAATTAACAAAAGCATTGTTATTCCTGAAAACTACAGCGTTTACATTCCTGCCGGAACCGAAATTGACTTTGTAAATCATGCGTCGTTTATGAGCTTTTCAACAATTTACATGAACGGAACCGAAAAGGAAAAAATCATTATAAAATCGAGCGATAAAACTGCCAAAGGTTTCACAATTATTAAAGCAAACGAAAAATGTGTGTTGAAAAATGTTATCTTCGACGGATTTAACACATTTGAATATAAAGCTTGGAATTTAACGGGAGCAATAAATTTTTATGAATGCGAAGTAGAAATTTCAAACACAGTTTTCAAAAATAATGTTTGCGAAGACATGTTAAACATTATTCGTTCAACATTTTATGTAGATAAATGCAAATTTGAAAACACTTTTTCCGATGCTTTCGATTCAGATTTTAGCACAGGCGAACTTTCAAATTCGGCATTTAATATTTTAGGAAACGATGCAATAGATTTCTCGGGAAGCAAAGTATTTATTCACGATTGCAAATTTACAAACGCAAAAGATAAAGGAATCAGCTCCGGAGAAGTATCAAATTTAACTGTTAAAAATTGCGTAACAGAAAATGCAAATTTCGCATTTGTGTCAAAAGACAATTCGAAATTATATATCGAAAATTGCAAAGCAATAAACACAAACTACGGACTTGTAATGTTTCAGAAAAAACCCGAATACGGTCCGGGATTTATAAACTCAAAAAACTTTGTAACTTCCGGAATAAAAACATTTATGTTGGTAGAAATAAATTCTACACTTATCTTAGACGGAAAAATAATTAAAGGAACAGAAAAAGAAGTAGCCAAAAGGTTTTATTAACGGAATTCAAAAAAATAAAAATGCAAAACAAAATTTCTGTTACAAACCGATTTTATATAATTTCAATATTGTTCGGAGTTTTAATTTTGGGAATAAATTTATTAAATCACTATTTCTATAGAACTTACGCTTGGGATTATGCAGCTTATAATTTTGCTTGGTATGATTTTGCACATTTAAAAAGTAGCGAATCGCCAATATATTGGGCAAATAACATGAGTTTTTTCCAAGACCATTTTTCGTTTACTTTAATAATACTTTCACCGCTTTATTGGATTTTTACCCCAATTTTTGGAACATATTCTTTACTTATAATTCAAACTTTATTCATTTATTGGGGAAGTTGGGCTGTATATAAACTTGTAAAACTAAAAACAGGCTCCGAAACATCATCAATTTTTGCACTAATTTTATATTTCATTACTTACGGCAGATTTGCCTCATTAATAACCGATTGCAATATTGAAATAATTTTATCGAGTTTAGTTCCGGTTTTTTTGTATTATTTTGAAAAAAAGAAATTTCTTATTTCTACATTAATTTTTGCATTTATTCTTCTCGGGAGAGAAAATATGCCGCTTTGGTTTATTTTTATAGGAATATTTTTGTTGATAAATCACAAAAAAGATTCACAAAAGAGAAAATACTCAATCATTTACATTTTTATATCAATAATATATTTTATTCTGATATTTAAAGTATTTATTCCATTAACACACAATTCGGAACGACCGTTTTCTTTATTCAATTACAGTGCATTAGGAAAAAATCCTTTTGAAGCACTAATCACAATATTGACAAAACCCGGAAAAGCATTTTCTATGCTTTTTGTAAATCAATTACCCGATGCTAAATACAATTTTGTGAAAGCCGAATTCTACTATGTATATTTACTTTCCGGAGGATTTTTACTTTTTTTCAGACCAAAATATCTTTTACTTTTTATTCCTATAATTGCCCAAAAAATGTATAACGACGCTCCAACACGTTGGAGTATAGAATCATACTATTCAATAGAAATTGTAACACTTTTACCTGTTGCGGTTTTTCTAATTTTGCATGACATTAAATTCAAAAAAATAAACGAAATTAAATCCCAAAAAATAAAATTATCTTTAGGAATTGCTGTCTTATTGATTTCAGCAATTATAACGGTTTTGAAATTAAATATAAAACACAGAGAAATAAAAAATTATCCTATTCAAAAAAACGTATTTTACAACAGTAAAATGTATCGCTCAAACTTAGATATAAAAAAACTCAACAAATATCTTGAAATAATTCCCGACACTTCAAAAGTTTCGGCAACCGGCGCAATTGCATCACATTTAGCATTTCGACCGTATATTTATTATTTCCCGCGAGTTGACAATGCCGAATATATAATTTTATTGCAGGACAATAAAATTTTCAGGTACACAAAGCAAAAAGCTTTGAAAAAAATTAATAATTATGTTTTTAACAACGATTTTAATATTATTGTTAATGATTATCCTATTTTAATTCTGAAAAAAGATAAAAATTTTATAAAACCCGAAAGATTTTTTTGCGATTGCGAAAAAACAAGTGCAGACAAATTATCATTCATCCATAAAAATCAAATATTTCAAAATGCTGATTTGCAAAATAACGAAACTGCTTACTCGGGTAAATATTCAATAAAATTGGACAGAAACAACAAATTAGGTCTAAGCACAGAAATTAATAATATTTCTGTAGGAAAACATATTCGTGTTAGCGTAATGAAAAAAGGTGAAGGCGGCGCATTAGTTTGTTCGGCAACAAATCCGAAAAAGCTCTATTTTATGTCAACCGAAACAGAAAAAAAATATCCAAACGGTTGGGAAAAATTAGAATTAAATATAATTGTTGATAAAAAATTAAAAGATAAAACATTAAAATTCTATGTTTGGAAAAATTCGGACTCTGATTCCGCAATTTTTTTCGATAATTTAGAAATCCTGGTAAAATAAAATCAGAAAAAAACATCTTCGCAAAATATAAAAAATGAACAATAAAATCCGAAAAATACTAATAACACTTATATTTTTGATGCTCACAATTGTAGGTTTCCCTCAAACTTATCCGGGAATGACTTTCGGAAACGATTTTTACAGTTCAAAAGCACAATCGATTTCAAAATACAGCGACAACGAAATTTTCATAACCGGAACATACAGGCCTGAATTTAAGGAATCTGAAAATGTTTTCATTCTAAAAATTGATAAAAACGGAATGTTGCATTTTTTTCATAATTATGGAAGAGAATTGCAAGACAGAGCAACAAATATTACTGTTTTAAAAGATAAAAGTTTGCTTGTTACAGGCGAATCGTGGGGCGGATTTAATTCTTCGGCAGGAAGAGAAAATGTATTTTTTCTGAAAACAGACTTTTCCGGTTTCCCGAAAAACGAAAAAAGTTATTTTAATTATCATCACGACACAGGTTTTAAAACACTTGAATTATCGGACGGAAACGTAATGATAACAGGCTATACAAAAAGTTTTGAAGATAAAAAAGGCAATATCTATTTGATAAAAACAAAACAAACCGGCGAAAAAATTTGGGAAAATAATTTTAACGAAGGCGGAAACGATTTTGGTTTTGATATTATTGAAACCCAAAATCAAGAAATATTAATTCTCGGAACAAGCGGCGGATTTTATGATTTAATGGAAGACGCATGGAAAACACACGATGCAGATATTTTACTTATAAAAACCGATAAAAACGGAAATGAAATTTTGCGAAAAAAAATTGGAACCGACAAGCATGATTTTGGAAGAAAAATTATTAAAAATCCGGAAGGAGGATATTTTATAATCGGCTCGACACAAAGCTACGGAGCCGGAAGTTTTGATGTTTTTTTGGTAAAAATTGACGAAAACTTAAACGTAATTTCATATAAAACGTATGGAAATGAGTATTTTAATTACGGAAACTCAATTTGTATTTCCGAAGACAAAAAAAACTTGTTTATTGCAGGAACAACATACTCTCCGGAAAATTCAACCGATATGTTTGTTATTAAAACCGATTTGAACGGCGATACGATTTGGACAAGGAAAACCGGCGGATTAAAAGAAGAAAATGCAAACGATATTATTACTCTCAACGACGGTTCGTGCATTGTTGCAGGAGAAACATTCAGCTACACAAATAATAATATTTCAAATATCTATTTAGTAAAATACGGAACAGACGGTGAATATTTATTTGACAACATTGAACCTCAATTTCTTGTAAATTTCTATCCGAATCCGGTTTCTGA
>DZBS01000014.1:0-34876 GCA_022729995.1 Draconibacterium orientale
CAGCCTCCGAACAGCCAAAAGCCAACAGCCAAAAGCCAAAATCAAATTAACACATTAGCAAATTAGCACATTATCAAATTAGCACATTAGCTCATCGCACTTTTAAAACGCCGGAAGGTCTTGAAGACGCTTCCGGGTTTTTACATTAGCACATTAACAATTAACAACGGCAAAGCCCTCACCGAAGGTAATTAACAATTATTTTACTTTTTTTTATCCAACAACTGTCTTAGAGGAAGAGTAATGCCTATAATAAATGCAAGAGAAAATGCTTTTTTCCAATCAACCGCACCGCCGTTGTTTTCAACAAATGTATTCCAAATAATTGTTGCTACCATCCCGACAATTAGTGCTATAACAAAAGTTACTACAAACTTTAATAAGAATTCTTTAAACATCATAATAAATTGTATTTAAAATTAATGTTCAATATTAATATTTTTTGTGTAATCTTCAATAATCAATATTGCTTTATCTTTATCGTTACTTCTGATTATAACTTTCACAGAGCCCGAACCTCCCTGAGACGAATACCAAGGTGCTATTGAACCCATAAATTCGTCTTTTAGAAATGAGTCTATTTCGGCATTCTCGAGTAATGACTTAACAATTTCAGCTTCCATAATTTTTCCGGAGAATACTTCTATCAGCTCCATATCATTGTTTTTGCACATAACGGTTGTTGGGTTAATATTGATTTGTAATAATTTGTTTACTTTGACATCATTCTTTTCCAAATATAAAAAACATAAAAAATGTTTACCAAAATGAAATCATAATCTCAAATTGTTGTTTTAAATCAGTTCACGATTTAATATTACCAAATCCTTATGAAAAAATAGTTGGTTATCAATTTAAACAAAAAAAATCCTTCATTATTTATGAAGGATTTATGCTGTGTTTGTCTTAAAGTTGTTAACTTACTCGTGAAATTATAAAATTGATGTAGGTTCTATATTCAGCTTCAAGAGCGGTAATACGTTCTACTAATTCTAATCGTTTAAGTGGGTTGATTTCTTGCGAAAGTATATTGTTTAGATTGATATATTCGTTCACCGATTCTTTATATTCCTTGGTATCAACAAATTTTGCAAGCCATTTAATATATGAAGGGGAAATGTTTTTTTTATATTGATTGATAAGATGTTGTGCATCGCGAAATAAATTATCTTTATTAACAAAACTTTCGGAAGTTATATCTACTTTATGAAGCAGGATGCTATGAATAAAAACATTTTGAAAGGCAGTATCTACCGAATATATTTTAGCATCATTCACTTTTCCCGTTTCATGAGAAGCAATCTCCAAACAAAACGACATGTTTAATGTGCCAATATCACCGGGAAATTTAATGTCGAACCATCTTTTGTATCTTATTATACTTTCGTAATCTTTATTATCCATAAATAAATCCGGAATAAGATACCTGCGTCCCACGAAGTCATCATAAGTTCCGTAGGTTTTATATTCCAACTCCAAAGCAGCCAGATATTTTAATATCAATTTCCTATTGATGTGCTCTTTAGTTTTTAAAGGCTCAACAGTTTTTTCCTCTACTTTTTTATTTCTCATAAATGTATTAACGGTGTTGTATATATAAAACAGTTAGTTAAAAAACAAAAGTAATACTTACACGTCATAATCCAAAGAAAACTGTAAATATTTATTAACAAATATGAAATTATTTTAATTGAATTAGGTAAATATAATCCAATATCTTAATGATAAGAGTTTTTTTTTATGCCTTTTGTGCATTCATTATGAACCTTTGTGTAATAGTTGTTTCACAAAAGATGCAAAAACTGATTGAAGTAGCTCTATGAAAACAGAAAATCCTTAACATAACGATATTGATTTAATAATCTGTGAGAGAAGGATTATTGAATTGAAAACAGATTGCAAACATCTATGACAATATTCTTGTTTTATCGACAATTTTACGGACAAAGTTTACATAATATTTGTAAATAAGAAGATTAGTTGTATATTTGTAATTATTAAGCGACATTATGTAACACAAACACCCCCAATAGTTATGAAAGTATATTTAAAGGAAATCAGATTAAGAAACAATCTCACACAAGCAGAATTAGCAGAAAAAACAGGTTGTACAAAGCAAACAATAAGTAGGATTGAAAACAGATTGTTTATTGCTTCAATTGCTTTATCATTAAAAATAGCGAAAGTTTTAGGTGCGGATATTGAGGATTTTTATAAGTTGGATACAAAAGAATTAAACTCTCTCAAAGTTAAAAAAGAAAAAATTAGACTTTAATATTGAATTAGTTGAGAATTATTAATCATCTGTTCCACGTTATAAATAAAAGCCTCAATGTAAAGAAACATTGAGGCTTTTTTAATAAACATGAATTCCCTTTGAAATTATATTACTGATGTTCAATAAATATACTTTTCAAACATTAATAAAATAGAAAAATCATAATTACCATTTATTTTGCTTGAACAACAGAAGCAGTTACCTCGCCTTCAACATATAGCGGTAAAATAAAATCGGCAGCAGCACCGTCGACCAATATTACATGAAAGGTTCCTTCTATAATGTAACTTGCTGTTCCGTCGGCCATCCCGGCAGCCATTGCAGCACCTTGAGTAATATTCACATTATAAGTTACTGGTAAATCAAGAGTAACATTTCCGCTACCGTTAATAGACAAATTGCTTGTATATGTGTCTGAATACAAATGTGTAGATGATTTAACACCTTCCGTGGTAACGGTATATTCAACTTCGTCTATCACGGCACTTCTTGTATCCATATTTGTGATAGTTGTATTTGCAGTTAGGTCGAAGGTGTAACTTGTATATCCGTTAATTGTGTAAGTTCCGTCAATACTGTTAACAACAACTTCGGGTTGGTCAAAGAAATCTTCAAAACCAGTCTCAACATAAGCACTTCCGGTAATATCAATAGGAAAATCGGTAGCTTCAACAAATGCTTTGTCAACATGGAAAATTCCTGTTACAACATAATCCAACGATTCGCCGGCATCAAGCATAGTAAGCAATTTTATGGCATCAACTGTTTTAAGAGTAAGCGGAAGAGTTAGTTCAAGCGGAGCATCGGGAGTAATTGTTTTGTTAATATCAATGCTTACACTTTCTGCACTAAATCCTTCAATTACCGCCAGATATTCAATATCAAGAATAAATGCTTCACGATCGTCGTTATTTGTAACAAGCATATCAATATCAAGATAAGTGTATTCTCCGGGAAGTTCTTTCAATGTATATCCTGTAACTTCAATAGAAGGTTGCACAAACAACAGTTCTTTATTGCACGATGATATTGTTACAATAACCGGTAAAATTAAAGCAATTAAAAATAATTTAGATTTCATAATAAATAAGTTTTTGTTAATGGTTAATAAAAAGTTTTAAAGTTTAATATTATAAATTTAAGATAATTATGGTTAAAATGCAATACTACACAATGAAAAAAAAGAATATAATTAAGAATATTAACAATTATCAATTATACAATGGTGCAATTATATAAATATACAATGAAAGAATTAATAGAATTTTAACAATTTACAATTTACAATTAACGATTAATAATTATCCTGCAAAGCTTCTTTTCTAAGTTTAGCTTTTTCTTCGTCGGATTTAGAATAGTCGTTTTTATAGATGGCTTTTTCCCATTCACCATACATTGGATTCGGGAAAACAATAAACTTAGTTCCAAAAAGATTTTTAGTGTCGTTCACCACAGCTGCCCCATAATCATCACCTCGTTGTCCGTAGTCTTCCGAGAAATCTCTAAGGTTATCTCCAAGGTAAAGAATAACTTCATAGTTCTTCAAAATAGAATCTCTTCGTGCAGTTTTATCCGACGATTTTTCTTTCAAATACATGTGTTGAATATCCACATAAGGAAAACCTTCATTCAGCAAATTCTTCATTGTAATATCTTGCGAAGCAATACTTCTGTTAGATAAATAAAAGACTTCGACACCTTTCTTTTTGCAGTAATTAAAAAACTCAAGAGCACCGGGTAACGCTTTAGCTTTACCTTGTTTAACCCAGTTTTCCCAAGCTTCGTCGGTATAAAGTTCTCCGATTTTTGCAAGTCTTGCATTCATTGGGCTGTTATCGAGCAAAGTTTCGTCGATATCTGTAATTACAGCTTTTCTCTTTTTAGATTTAATTTTGATATTTTTATCGAGCATAAAAGTAGCAAGATTATACGATTGAATATATAATGCTTTTGCTTCGGCAGAAGTTTGATACCATAAAGTTCCGGAAACACTATATTCCGATTTTGAAACTTTAACAGAATCTTTAACAACATTTTCTGTTTTTAGTTCATTATTATTTTTACATGAACTAAAAATAAGTAATACAATAGTTGAGTAAATTAGGATTTTTTTCATATTAAATATTTTAAATGATTATTTGTTTATATTGATTTGATATTTTGTTACAGAATATTTCTATTACAAAACCAAATTTACGATAAGTAATGCAAAAGTAAATGATTTTTCTTTTAAGATAATATTCTTTTAAAATTCATTTCAGAAATATTTATTCAAACACAATAAAATACAAATGTTTTATAAAGATAAAAGGCTAATTACTAATAATTAACAATTAATAATTAATAATTAACAATTATTTTTGTAACTTTTGAATAAACCAAATCGTCTTATTCACGAAAACTAACAACACTTATGACAGTTCAAGAATATAACACAAGCGTAAACAGTTTTTCTGACAATGTGTATCGTTTCATATTGAAGAGTGTAAAAGACAAAGACAAAGCAAAAGATATTACACAAGATAGTTACGAAAAACTTTGGATAAACAGATTATCCGTTGACAGAGAAAAAGTGAAATCATATTTATTTTCAACCGCATATCACACAATGATAGATATGATAAGGAGAGAAAAGAAATTTGCAAATTACGAAACGGTCTTTGAAGAGCCAAGTTATGAAAGCGAAAATTGCGATTTACAAGAAATATTGCACAGTGCAATTCAGAAGTTGCCCGAAGATCAAAAAGCGGTAATTCTGCTCCGCGACTACGAAGATTATTCATACAAAGAAATCTCAGACATAACAAAACTCAGCGAAGCTCAGGTGAAAACTTATATTTACAGAGCCAGAATATTTTTAAAACATTACATAGGAAAATTAGAAAACGTAATTTAAGGAATAATGAAACACCCATGTAAGTCTCACGACCTACAAATGAACGATTATTTAGGATGTTCCTATGTAACCTTAAAAATTAAAAATATAAACACATGAAAATAACAAAACATAACTACGAAATATTTTTCATAGATTACTTTGACGGTAATCTGAATGAAAGCCGAGAGAAAGAGTTATTTAATTTCCTTGATAAAAACCCTTTGTTGAAAGAAGAATTTGAATGCTTTGATAACGGTGAAAATGTAAAACTTATTCCGGATAGCAAAGTATTTGCAAAGAAATCTATGTTGAAACATAATACATTTGTAGATGTTCAGGAAATATCCGAAATAGATTATTTAATGATTTCAGACTTAGAAAAAGATATAAAACCCGAACAAAAAACACAATTAGACAATTTATTGGCTTCAAACCCCAAATGTTTTAATGAATACAATCTTTTTGGTAAAACAAAACTTGAATACGACTCTAAAATCGAGTTCAAATATAAAAACAGAATTAAAAGAACTCTTTTGCCAATGGGAACAATCAGAACGACACTGTCAATTGCAGCAGCGGCAACAGCATTTTTACTGATAATAAACCAACTGAACTTTAACGATTCATTAAATGAAGGAAACAACGGAAGAAATATAAGCCTGAGAAACACTAATTCAAAAATGGCATTATTCTCACAATCACAAAATGATAATAACTCATTAAACACAAGCAATAAATATACTTTTAAACAAGCAACACATAAAATAAACAACACAATTAACAATTCAGTTTCGGAACAAGATTCTTTAAACGCAACAAATCATTCCAATTATCAAGAAATCAAAGTACCTGTGAAACATGAAAGAATCTTGATTTCCGGAACAGAAAACATTAATTCCTTAAAAATCAAAAACACTGAAAAAAAATTATTGCAACCGGAAGATAAGTCTTTTATCTCAAACGTTAACCTTTGGGCAATTGCAGAAACTGGTGTTAAAACATGGAATGCTGTAACAAACTCCGATGCAAGTTTAAACAATAAATATAACGAAAAAGGCGGAATAGAGAAACTATCTTTCAGCTATAAAGGAATCAAATTCAGTAAATCATTCAATAAAAACAAATAATCCACACAAACACAGTAAACCTTTTTATAAACAAATATAAATATATCAAATGAAAAATTATCTAAAAAAACTCGTAAGCCCAAAAATATTTGTAACAATATTTTTATCGGTAGCAATAATGTTTGGAGCTTTTGCACAGCAAGACACAACCAAAATTGAAATGCACAACAAAAAGATAGTAATTATCGACGGTAAAACACACAAAAAACAAGCAATAGAAAACCTCGAAAAAGGTATAGTTACATTCAACGAAGAAATAGCAAAATCAAATGCAAGCATTACAGAACTAAATGCAAAGATTGAACAAATGAGAGCAGAATTAGAAACTGCAACAAATAAAGAAGAAATTGAGAGAAACATAGAACTTCAAGAAAAACTTATTGAAGTAGAAGAAACAAAAATTGAAGCATTTGAAAATGGTATTGAAGACATTAACGAAGGAATAGCAGATATTGAAGAAGATTTAAGTGATATTCCGGATATTGAAAGATTTAACGACTCAATTGTAATTACAACCGACGATGAAGATAATCATTCATGCAACAACAATAAAATGGATGGTAATTGGGCCGGTTTTGAAATGGGAGTTGCAAACTTTTTAACATCAACAAACGCAATAGCAAAAGATGCACAAACAAATTTTATGAAACTAAACCCCGAAAAATCATTCACTTATAATTTAAATTTATTTGAATACACAATTCCGTTGGTTAAAAAATATGCAGGAATAGTTACTGGAGCCGGAATAGAATGGAACAGTTATTCATTAAGCGAAAACGTAAATCTTGTTGAAGATGCAAACAATGTAATTCAAGCAAACTACATAGATCCGGCAGTTATAGACTATAAAAAAAATAATCTAAATATGGCTTACTTAACAATTCCGGCTTTATTAGAATTTCAAATCCCAACAGGAAAAGAAAACATATACATTAGCGCAGGAGCTACCGGAAGTTTAAGAATGTGGTCGAAACAAAAACAAAAATATTTCGATAACGATACTAAAATGAAGAATAAAGTAACAGATGATTTTCAATTGACTCCTTTCAGATACGGTTTAACATTCAGAATTGGATACGGCGACATAGGATTATTCGCAAACTACGAGATCACTCCGTTGTTCAAAGAAGGTGCAGGTCCGGAATTATATCCGTTCACAATTGGAGTAAGAATAATAAACTTCTAAAAATATTTAATCTTTATTCATAAAAAAATCCTCTTAATCGGAGGATTTTTTATTTTTGTAAAAAAAACAATTATGATAAATGTATTAACCGAAGCTGAAAAAAGAAGATATTCAAAACAAATATCGTTGGAAACAATAGGAATTGAAGGACAAGAAAAAATTAAAAATTCTAAAATATTGGTTGTCGGAGCCGGCGGTTTGGGCGGAGTTGTTTTGCAATATCTTACTTCGGCAGGTGTAGGCACAATAGGAATTGCCGACGATTTTCCAATTGAAGAAGTTCATTTACCTCGCCAAGTTTTATATTCCGATAATAATATAGGGAAACTAAAAACTATTGTGGCAAAAGAGAAATTAAACGAGCAAAATTCTAATACTGAAATTAATATTTATAATATCTTCTTAAAAAACAAAACAGCAAAAGATATTATTTCAAATTACGATATAATTGTTGAATGTACCGATAGCATAGAAACAAAATATTTGATAAATGATATTTCAATTACATGCAACAAACCGCTTGTTTTAGCTTCAATTTACAAAAACGAAGGACAAATATCGGTATATAATTACAAAGAAGGTCCTTCATTCAGATGTATTTTTCCTGAAAAAGAAGACAGGCAAATTCATATTCCTTCACAGTCAGGAATATTTAGTCCTTTGGTTGGATTAATAGGAAGTATTCAAGCAGCCGAAGTATTAAAAATTATTTTGGAAAATGATAAAGTCCTTTCCGGAAAACTTTTAAATTATAATCTGCTGACACATCAAAGTTATATAATAAATTTCAAAAAGAATCCGCTAAACTTTATACAATAAAGCGTGTATTTACTTTACCGATTTATAAAAGTCATCAAGTTTTTCGGCAGCAAGTTCAAGTGTTTCGTCACTTTTGGCAAAGCAAAACCTTAGAATATTTTCACTTGTTTGTCCGTGACTAAATGCCGACATCGGAATAGAAGCAATACCAAATTCTTTTATAAGTTTTTCTGCCAACAAATTATCTGATAAATCTGTCATTTCGCTAAAATCTACAGCTTGAAAATATGTACCTTTTGAAGGATTAATTTTATAACCAATTTCGGTTAAATATCCGTTAAATAAATCTCTTTTTCGTTGATAAAACTTACCAAGTTTTAAATATTCGTTTTCGTTATCCATATATTCCGCAATTGCATGTTGAATTGGAGTATTTGCAGCAAAAACGGTAAACTGATGAATTTTTCTAATTTCATTCATAATCTTTTCAGGAGCAACACAATAACCGGTTTTCCAACCTGTTGCATGATACGTTTTTCCGAATGAACCTACAATAACGCTTCTGTCAACAAGTTGAGGATATTTTGCAATACTGTTGTGCTCAAATCCGTCAAAAATAATATGTTCATAAACTTCATCGCTCAAAATCATAATTTTTGTACCAAGAATCATTTTTTGAAGCATAATCATATCTTCATCACTAAAAATATTTCCGGTTGGATTATGAGGTGTGTTTATAATTATTAATCTTGTTCTGGAGTTAATTAGTTTATTAACTTCTTGCCAATCAACATTGTATTCGGGAGCTTCAAGAGTAACATAAACAGATTGTCCTCCGTTTAGTTTCACAACGGGCGAATAACTGTCATAAGCCGGTTCAAAAATAATAACTTCATCTCCTTCATTAACAATAGCGGTAATTGCAGAATTAAGAGCTTGAGTTCCGCCTGCAGTTATTGTAATTTCGGTTTCCGGATTATAATATCTCGAATATAATTTATTAATTTTTGCAGAAATTTTTTCTCTCAAAACTTGTACTCCGGGCATTGGTGCGTATTGATTATTCCCGTTTTTCATATATTTTCCTACTAAATCAATTAATTCTTCGGATATTTGAAAATCGGGAAATCCTTGAGAAAGATTCACAGCATTATATTCGCTTGCCATTTTTGACATTACTGCAAAAATTGATGTTCCTATATTTGGTATTTTAGAATGAATCATATTAAAAATTTTAGAAATGCAAAAGTAAAAAAATTACCGACCTACAAGAATATTTTACTAAAAATATTGACTAAATGCAATTTTCAATACAAGAATATACATTTTAAAGGAACTAAAGAAAAACTAAACATGTAAAACAAATATGAACTTCATTAAAAAGATATTATACAACATATAGACCAACCTATTAAAATATATAAATATGATAATTATCATTTTTAAGAGTAATTTTAAACTCTATTTTTGAAAAATAAATCAGAAAAAATAAGATTATGAAAATTTCAGAAATAAGCACATTAAAACTTGAAAAAGGTTCATCAATGTTAAAAGCAATGGCACATCCAATGAGAATTGCAATTTTAAACTTACTTGAAAGCGGAAAAAAATATACTGTTACCGAAATTCACGAAGCTTTAGATTTGGAGCAATCAACTACTTCACACCATTTAGGTATTTTAAAAGATAAAACTATCTTAGCTTCGGAAAGAAAAGGAAAAAATACTTACTATTTTCTAAAGAATGAAAACTTAAAAAATATTATTAATTGCGTAAATAACTGCACAGAATGCGATTAAGAATATATTTTACTATTTAAACGATATTTATAAAATCTGTCAAAACCCTTTGACAGATTTTTTTTACTTTTGTATAAAAATATTATCAATATGCAAAAGATAAGAATAACAAAACAATTCAATTTTGAAACAGCGCACGCACTTTGGAATTACGACGGAAAATGTAAAAATATACACGGTCACACATACAAAATGTTTGTTACAATAATTGGCGAACCAAATCAAAACGAATTGAGTCCAAAATTTGGAATGGTAATGGATTTTGGTGATTTAAAAAGAATTATTAAAGAAAATATTATTGATATTTATGATCATACTGTTATTCTCAACAGAAATGCTCAAACAGAAAAGTTTAAGAATATAGAGCAAATGTTCGACAGATTTATAATAACCGATTATCAACCAACATGCGAAAACATGGTAATTGAATTTTCCGAAATAATTAAATCAAAATTACCTAATAACTTAAGTCTTCACAACCTACGTTTGTACGAAACAGAAACCTCTTATGCAGAATGGTTTGCAAAAGATAACAAATAAAAATATGGAAAACACAAATTCAAATCCGAAAAAACTATTTCTGCTTGATGCCTACGCATTAATATACAGAGCATATTATGCATTTATAAATAATCCTCGAATAAATTCAAAAGGAGAAAACACTTCTGCCGTTTTAGGTTTCATGAATACAATAGATGAAATAATAAATACCGAAAAACCTTCTCACATTGCAGTTGTTTTTGATCCGCCCGGACCAACTTTTAGAAATAAATTATACGAACAATATAAAGCACAAAGAGACGAAACTCCGGAAGATATTAAAAAATCTGTTCCTCATATTAAAGAACTTTTGGAATTTATGAATGTGAAAATCGTTGAAATTGCAAACTTTGAAGCAGACGATACAATAGGAACATTAGCAAAGAAAGCAGAAAAAGAAGGTTTTCAGGTTTTTATGATGACACCCGATAAAGATTATGCTCAATTAGTTTCAGAAAATATTTTTATGTTTAAACCTCGCAAAGGTTCTGCAAAACCCGAAATTCTGGGAAAAAAAGAAATTTGCCAAAAATATGAAATTGAATCTCCGATGCAATTTATTGATATTCTAACATTATGGGGCGATGTATCCGACAATATTCCCGGAGTTCCCGGAGTTGGCGAAAAAACATCAATGGCACTTATCAGTAAATATAAAAGTATTGAAGGTATTTATGAAAACATCGACAAATTAAAAGGTAAACAGAAAGAGAATATTGAAAACAGCAAAGAAATAGTTAAACTCGGAAGAATTTTAGTTACAATAGACACAAATGTTCCGGTTGAATTTAATGAAAAGGAATATCTATTGGAAAAACCAAATGTTCAAAAATTATCTCAAAAATTAGACGATTTAGAATTTAGAGCTTTAAAACAAAAACTAATTCCGGTTCAAAGTGCATTATCGCAAGGAAATTTATTTGGAGAACCGGATATTATAATTGAAGCAAAAAATAAAAACTTTGAAACAATTGAAACATTAGATCATAAATATATTCTTATTGACACTCTTGAAAAAAGAAAAAATCTTATTAGCAATTTAAAATCATTAAAAGAATTTTGTTTTGATACAGAAACAACTGATACAGAGGCAATAAATGCAAAACTTGTTGGAATGTCGTTTTCATTTAAAGAAATGGAAGCATATTATGTGCCGATTCCTGAAAATGAAAAAGGTGCAGAAATTATATTAACAGATTTTAAAGACATTTTTGAAGATAAAAATATCAAGAAGATAGGACAAAATATCAAATACGATATAAGTGTTCTTAAAAACTATAAAATCGATGTAAAAGGAGAACTTTTTGACACAATGTTGGCTCACTATTTATTGTTTCCCGAAAAAAGACATAATTTAACAATTTTATCACAAGAATATTTGAAATATACACCGGTTCCTATTGAAGATTTGATAGGAAAAAAAGGTAAAACTCAAATTTCAATGAGACAAGTTTCAATAGATAAAATATATCAATATGCAGCAGAAGACGCAGATTTAACTTTCAGACTAAAAAATATTCTTGAAAAAGAGTTAGTCAAAAATAATTTATTTAAGTTAGCAACAGAAATTGAATTCCCGCTTGTATATGTATTGTCTGATATGGAACATACAGGAGTAAAAATTGACAGCGAAAAACTCAAAGCTTTTGAAAACGATTTAATCGAAAACTTAAAAATATCGGAAGAAAAAATATACAAATACTCAGGCGAAGAGTTTAATATTTCTTCTCCAAAACAGCTTGGAGTAATATTGTTTGAAAGATTAAAAATTATAAATAATCCTAAAAAAACAAAAACGCAACAATATTCAACCGAAGAATCTGAATTACAAAAATTAAATAAAACACATCCGATAGTTGAAGAAATTTTAAACTACAGATCAATGGCAAAGTTACTTTCAACTTATGCAAATGCGCTGCCAAAACTTGTAAACTCTTCAACTGGAAGAATACATACTTCATATAATCAAGCTGTTACAACTACAGGTAGATTAAGTTCTACCAACCCGAATTTACAAAATATCCCCATTAGAACAGAAGAAGGAAGAAAAATTAGAGCTGCATTTATTCCAAGCGAAGATGAAAATATTTTGGTGTCGGCTGACTATTCGCAAATTGAATTACGAATAATGGCTCACTTAAGCAATGACCAAAACATGCTTCATGCTTTTGCAAACAGCGAAGATATTCATACAGCTACTGCCGCAAAAATATTTGCAACATCAGAAGATTTAGTAACGCGAGAAATGCGGAATAAAGCTAAATCTGCAAACTTCGGTATTATCTATGGAATTTCGTCTTTTGGTCTTTCTCAAAATTTAAGTATTTCATCAAGTGAAGCAAAAGAAATAATAGACAGCTATTTTAATTCATATCCCGATGTTAAAAAATACATGACAAAAAGTGTTAACGAAGCAAGAGAAAAAGGATTCGTAGAAACTCTATTCGGAAGAAAAAGAAATTTAGAAAATATAAATTCTCAAAACAATTTGGTGAAAGGCAACGACGAAAGAAACGCAATTAATGCTCCAATACAAGGAACTTCGGCAGATATTATAAAGTTAGCAATGATTAATTGTAAACAAAAATTTGAAGAAAATAATCTAAAATCAAAAATGATAATGCAAGTTCATGATGAGCTTGTTTTTGATGTAAAAAAATCCGAGCTTGAAAAAGTAAAGGAAATTGTAAAAAATGAGATGGAAAATGTTGTGAAATTAAATGTAAAACTAATTGTAGAAATTGGAAAAGGAAATAATTGGATAGAAGCACATTAAAATAGAGAATGCTTTGTTTTAATAGTTAAATATAAATATTCGCAAAACCAAAAAATCGTATTTTAAAATGAATTTAACCGGAATAATTTTAGCAGGCGGAAAAAGTTCAAGATTGGGATTTGACAAATGCAAAATAAAATTTGACGAATATACCATTGTAGAAAGCCTGATTTTAAAGCTCAAACAGATTTGCGACGAAATAATAATTAGCGAGAATTCAAATAGTTTTCATAATGAAAATTGCTATTCGCAACATGACGAAATTGAAGACATAGGACCAATCGGCGGAATATACAGCTCTATTAATAAGTCAAAAAATTTTAAGAACATAATTGTTTCGTGCGACACACCGTTTTTGAATATTCAATATTTAAATTTTATGTATGAACAGTCTTTAAATTACGACATAACATATTCTATTTCAGAAAATAAAAGTCATGTAGTTGCAGGAGCTGTTTACACAAAAAATATGTTATTAAATGCAGAAAAACTAATAGACCAAAAAAATTACAAATTGATGAACTTAATTAATAGTTGTAATAGTCATTCAGTTGATATTAAAAAATATAAAAACGTTTTTAGTGAATATTTATTAACAAATATAAATACATTAGAAGATTATGAAACTGCATTAAAAATTTTTGAATTAAAAATTAAAAATGAGATTAAATATTAGTAAGTTTATACATTTAAAATAATGAATATGAAAATAAATGTAATGTTCTTCGGAATAATTGCCGATAAAATTGGCTCAGAAACAAAAGAATATAATAACATTAAAAATATTGATACTTTGATATTTCAGATAGAATCTGACTTTCCGCAAGTTAAAAAATATAATTATCAAGTATCGGTAAACAGAGAAATCTGTAATGAAAACGTTTTACTAAAAGACAACGATGAAATAGCTTTACTACCTCCGTTTGCAGGAGGCTAAAATAATATAATTATGGAAAAAGAATTTTTAATTAAAGGTCCGATAAGTTCTGAAAAGATTTCGGAAATTATAAGTAAAGAGACTGAAAATATTGGAGTTGGTGCACAATCTATTTTTATTGGTCAAGTTAGATCTGATAAAATTGAAGGAAAACGTGTAAGCAAAATCTGTTACACCGCTTATCCTGAAATGGTAAAAGTAGAAATAGAAAGAATAAAAGATAAGATTTTTGAAAATTATCCGGATGTAAGAAATATAGAAATTTTACATAGTAAAGGAGATATTAAAGTCGGAGAAATTTCATTAATTGTCTGCGTTTCCGGAGGTCATAGAAAAGAGACCAGAGATGCTTGTAATAAAACTGTGGATATGATAAAATCATTTGTTCCGATTTGGAAAAAGGAATATATTGGAGAAGGAGAAGAATTTCATTGGCGAGAGAACGAAAAAGAGTAAGGCCTATTGTTTCCAACAGGCCTTTTACTCAAAAATCAAACGTACAAGGAAAAATTTTTAGTCGTCAAATTCGACTGTATATTCTATTAATTCAAATGGAATGTCAACAATTTCGTCGTATTCTTCACCCGTTTCTTTCATATCTTCATCGTCATCGGGGTAATACCATTTTATTTTTACAACATTTCCGTCATTAGATAAATCTTCAAGTTTATATAGAATATCTAAAATAACTTTTGAAGAAGCTGTGTTAAAATAATCCATTTTCAAAATAAACACTGTTTCCGTATTAGGCTCAGAACTGTATTTATCCAGCCATTGAATAACAGGTTTGTAAAATGCACTTACATCAGCAGGAAAAGATTTTCCGGTAATCTCAAATTTATTTTCCTCTTTATTCAAAATAATAGAGGGTGTATCCTGTGATCCTTCAATATAAATTTTCTCCATTTTATACTTTTTATCGAGACAAGTTTGTATTACAAAAATAAAAACTTTTTTTAATTAATTACAAACATTGTTCCGGTAATATCGCTTTTAATGTATTTTTTTTAAATTATTTTTAAACTCTTTGTTTCAACAATCTTTCTTTTAGAATCTTGCAAAATAAATTGAAATGTTAAATTTTCAAAATCTTTGTAATTTTCAGGAACAACATAATAATAGTTAACAGTTGCATGTTTAGAATTCTTGTCAAAAATATATTCAAGATACGAATCCTCATTGTCACCCATCACGCTCGGCTTAATTGAAAAGGTTTTTAGATTATCTGCCGAACATAATTTCACCGAATATATGATAATATCACCTGCTTTTGTAATTTTTGTTTCTTCGGAAACAATTTTCACCGAAGGATTACTCATTTCAAATGTATCTGAAATGTTAAAAGCCGATAATCCGACAAAAACAAATAGTATGACTAAACTATTATATTTCAAAATTTTAGTATATTTTAAATGATATAAAAATTGATTTACAAATTTATGAAAAAAAAATTCAATTATACTAATACTTTAAGCAAAAAAAATTAAAAATAATCAAAGAATGCTTGTAATTAAACGTATTGTTTACATTATGTAATCTCTTCAATATATATTATTTTTATATAATTTACAAAACAACAACTGTACCAATAAATAACCATATAATTTCTAAACAATATTTTCAAACAAATATCTATTTATTAAGTATTTTTTTATATTTAATATTATCCGTTAAAAGTGTTTCTGATTGTGAAACAGCGTTATCATTATACAAATCAAATATCAATTTTTGCTCGAAAAAATAATATCTTAGAATAATTTCTGATTGAATAATATTTGAAATTTCTGTCTTATTCTTTACTAATTCTTCTTTGATATTTGGTGAAAATTCATTTTTTAAATTTTTAATTTTAACTACTTCAGATTCACTATAACCTTCTTTTTCAGCTGAATTTATTATATTTTCAAAATTTGAACAAACATTACTTTTGTAGGTGAACTTATTAGTTATGGCATAATTTATAAATTCGGTAAATAATGCTTCTGAAACTTTAAAGTCAAAATTTGGTTTTATATTGATATTTTCAAAGTAATATTTTGTGCAAAAATCGAATATAATATTTTTATAAATTAAGTTTTTCAATAATAAACTATTTGAATTTTTTTCCAACTTAATATCCGGAATTATTCCTCCACCGTCATAAACTTTTCTTCCACCTTTTGTAATGAATTCAGATATTAACGAATCAGGAACAATGCCAACGCTTCCGTCGGGGTTGCGGTGTGAATAATCTAAAATTTGAATACATCTTCCGCTTGGAATATAATATTTTGCAGTTGTAATTTTAATTTTTGAATTGTAGGCTAAATCTCTGGTAATTTGAACTAATCCTTTTCCATAAGTTCTATCGCCTATAACTACGGCTCTGTCTAAATCTTGAAGAGCTCCTGCAACAATTTCAGATGCAGATGCAGATGAATTATTAACTAAAACAACAATTGGTATATCAATCAAATAGGCGTTTTTTGTTGTTTTAAAAATTGTATTCCATGTTTTAACTTTTCCTTTTGTGGTAACAACCGTTTCACCTTTTTCAACAAATAAATTTACTATTGAAACAGCTTCATTTAAAAGACCTCCGGGATTGTCTCGTAAGTCAATAATTAACCCTTCTAATTTTAAACTGTCATTTAATTTTTTCAAAGAAGTTTCAAATTCGCTTGCAGAGTTTGCTTTAAAAGAAGTTAATTTTATGTATCCAATGTTGTTATTAAGTCTCCGAGATAAAATAACATTTTCAATTTGTATTTTTTCTCTAATAACTTTAATTTCAATATAATTATCTTGTTTATATCTTTTAATTTTTAAATTCAATTCACTTCCGGGTTCACCTTTAATTAATTCTTTTAATTCAAAAATATTTTTTTTTGTAACAATATTATCGTTTATTGAAATAATTTTATCACCTGTTAAAAGTCCGGATTTTTGTGAAGGAGAATTCTTATATATTTCTCTCACAATAAGCTCTTCGCCGTTATCGGAAATCATTGCTCCGATTCCGCCGTAAGCTCCGGTAGTCATAAATGTATAGTTTTCAATTTCCGATTCGGGGTAATAAACAGTATACGGATCAAGTTTGTTTAAAAATTCTTTAATGCTTTCTTCAATAAGTGAACTTAAGTTTACATCATCTACATAATAAAGATTAATATCTCTAACAACAGAATGATATATTTCAAAGTTTTTTGCAATATTAAAATCGTCGTCATCATCAAGAACTTTAAACGAAATGAAAATGACTGATAATGTGATTAATAATAAAATAATTATTTTGGTTTTGGAAAATTTGTTTTTCATTTGAATATAAATAAAATTTAAATTATACTTTACATAAATTATACCAATTATTTGGTTTTGAAAGAAGAAATTCCGGTAAGGTCTAATCCTGTAATTAACAAGTGTATATCGTGTGTTCCTTCATACGTTATAACAGATTCAAGATTCATCATGTGCCTCATTATCGGAAAATCTCCGGAAATTCCCATTGCGCCGAGAATTTGACGAGATTCTCTTGCAATATTTAAAGCTGTATGAACATTATTTCTTTTTGCCATAGATATTTGCTGAGGGTTTGCTTTTCCTTCATTCATCAAAACTCCCAGTCTCCAAGCCATCAATTGTGCTTTTGTGAGTTCAGTAAGCATTTCTGCTAATTTCTTTTGTGTTAATTGAAATGAAGCAATCGGAACATCAAACTGTTTTCGTTCCAAAGAATATTTTAAAGCAGTTTGAAAACAATCTTCTGCAGCACCCAAAACGCCCCAAGAAATTCCGTATCTTGCTGAATTTAAACACATCATTGGTCCTTTTAATCCTTCGATATTCGGTAAAATATTTTCGTGTGGAATTTTAACGTTATCAAAAACTAATTCGCCGGTTTTTGAGGCTCTTAACGACCATTTATTATGAGTTTCGGGAGTAGAAAATCCTTCAAAGCTTCTTTCTACTATAAAACCTTTAACAATATTTTCTTTGTTTTTAGCCCAAACAACAGCAATATCGCAAATAGGAGAATTTGTAATCCACATTTTGGATCCGTTTAAAACATAATGAGTTCCAAAATCTTCAAACTTTGTTTCCATCGAACCCGGATCTGAACCGTGATTTGGTTCGGTTAAACCAAATGCTCCAATCATTTGGCCAGATGAAAGCTTAGGAAGAAATTTTTGCTTTTGTTCTTCCGAGCCAAAAGCAAATATCGGATACATAACTAAAGAACTTTGAACAGAAGCAGTGGAACGTATAGCAGAATCGCCGCGTTCAAGTTCTTGCATAATAATTCCGTAGGAAATATAATCTAATTCCGCTCCACCGTATTTTTGAGGAATAAAAGAACCCAAAGCACCAATATCGCCCATTTCTTTAATTAAATGAACAGGAGAAATATGTTTTTGATTATAGCTGTCTATTTCCGGAATAACACGTCGGTTAACCCAATCTCTTACAGATTTTTTTATAAGAATTTGTTCTTGAGTTAGTAAATCATTGATATTAAAATAATCAACAAAATCATTTATTAAGTTTTTCATTATGTATATGTTTTAAATATACACCAATCAAAACTTGTTCCTAAAATTGAAATTATGAATGATATTTAATTTTTGAAAGAAAAAAAAATCAGTATTTTTGCAGAAATATTTGATAATAAGGTGAAAATAAATCAAAATATACAAACAGTAATTATTGAAAAAGTTGAATCGGATTCTACTTCATATATTTATTCAACTTCATACAAAACATCTTCCGAGTCATTAAAAAGAATATTAAATTTTAAAGACGAAAAATCTGATAATGAGGAAACAAACGGAAATTATACTTCTTTAAAAACGGATAATACTTCGTATGTTTACTACAATGTTTATGATAAACCGCTACTCGGTAAAAATAAAGTTATAACAAGTTTGGCAACTGTTAATAACGAAACCGTTTTAAGGCAAAAGCAAAAAGAAGAATATAATTCATTCGTAATTTTTTTTATATTTATATTTGGATTAATAATTCTTACACTTTCAAAAGTTTATTATAAGAATTACATAAAAAACATATTTACATCATCTTACAACTATAGAAGTTCAATTTCTTTTCAAAGAGATAATACAAAGAACCCTAAAATGATTCGTCATTTACATAATTTAAATTATATAATATCTTTTTCTTCATTTATTACCATTTCAATAATAAAACTAAATATTATTCCTATAATCAACATATTAGGTCTCATTTTTGCAATTTCGATAATACTTTTTTTACTTTTTTCATTTCATAAAATAATAAATTTTATTGTTGGAAACTTGTTTTACACAACATCAGTTTCATCAGAATATAATTTTAACCTTTCAATATTTAACCAAATGACCGGAATAATTTTTATTCCGGTTCTATTGGCAATTTCATTTTCGGGATTTCCAATATTTTTCATAATAACAGGAATTTCAACATATTTTATTATTCTAATAATGAGGATTTTAAGATTGCTGAAAATTAATTTTGAAAATAATATATCTTTATTCTATTTGTTTTTATATCTTTGCACACTTGAAATTATACCAATTTTGGTGCTGTATAAAGTATTTAAAATAGTCTTTTATAGCAGTTTATAAGTAAAAGTAAAATTATTATTAATCAAAACTTTAAGGTGTGAGAGTCAAAAATATCCTTGTTTCACAGCCACGTCCTCAAAGTGAAAAATCGCCATATTTTGATTTGGCAGATAAATATAAACTTGAGATTGATTTCAGACAGTTTACAGACGTTGAAGGCATTCCGGCTATAGAATTTAAAAAACAAAAAATTAATTTACTTGACTTTACAGCCGTTGTAATGAGCAGTAAAACGTCAATAGACAATTATTTCAGATTGGCAGAAGAATTAAGAATTATAATTCCAACCGAAATGAAATTCTTTTGCGTAACAGAATCAATTGCCTACTATCTTCAGAAATATATTACTTACAGAAAAAGAAAAATATTTTATGCTGAAAAAGACTTTGACGATTTAATAGAAATACTAAAAAAACATCCGGAAGAAAAATATTTACTTCCTGTTGCCGATGTTCATAAACCTGCAATTCCGGCAAAGTTTAAAAAAGCAAAACTAAATTTTGCGAAAGCAATAATGTATAAAACAGTTAGCGCAGATTTGTCCGATTTAAGAGAAGTAAATTATGATATTTTGGTTTTTTTTAGTCCTTCCGGAATCGAATCATTGTTAGAAAACTTTCCGGATTTTAAACAAAACGGAACTAAGATTGCAACATTTGGACTTTCAACTGCAACTGCGGTTAAAAAAGCAGGATTAAGACTTGACATTAAAGCACCCACAAAAGAATCGCCTTCGATGACAATGGCAATAGAAAAATTTATTAAATCGAATAAAAATGAATAGATTTAAATGAAAAGAAATTCATTTAATAAAAAGGAAAAATTAAAAAGTGAAAAAGAAATTTCTCGTTTATTCAAAAACGGGAAATTTCTTTTTACAGCCGATTTTAAGGCAGTTTTTATTAAAAATGATACTTCTTACGACTCGGGCGTTAAATTTGCAGTAAGTGTGCCCAAAAAGCACTTTAAAAGAGCTGTTGACAGGAATAGAATTAAACGACAAATTAGAGAAAATTTTAGACTGTTAAAACCGATTTTGTATAATAATTTTGAAGACAATTTTTTTTCAATTCATTTGATGATAATTTATAATAAAAATTTTATGCCCGATTTTAATTCCATAAAAATTCAAATGGAAATTTTACTGAAAAAAGTTATTTCAAAATATTAAAATTATAATTCTTCAATTTAAAAATTCTTACCAAAAAAATTTAAAATAATGTTTCAATTTTCGAAATTTCAATAAAAATCAAAAATTAAAATTTGTTATTTTTTTTGATACCAAAATTGACAAAAATAAACTCTCTGAGAATAAAGCTGAGTGTGCCTTATGTTAGAAGAGTTAAAAATATGGCGATTTTAATGCGTTAAATAGTAAAATAAACAGCCTTAAAAAACTGTTTATCAGAATAGTAAAACAAACATAGAATGAATAAATAAAAAGACAAACTACGTCAAATTTTGCTTAAAATAATCAAAAATTTGTTTTGCTTTTGCTTCGCCCAAAATTTGTGATAATTCATCGATATTTTTCTCGGAAATTTTTTTTACGCTCTTAAAATTTTGCAAAAGTTTTTCAATTGTCTTCTCTCCTACTCCCGGAATTTGTTCAAGTTCGCTTTTTAGAAAATTTTTAGATCGAAGGTCTCTGTGAAAAGTTATTCCAAATCTGTGAGCTTCGTTTCTTGCATGCTGAATAACTTTTAAAGTTTCAGAATTTTTATCAAGATAAATTGGAATTGAATCTTCGGGAAAAAAAATTTCTTCAAGTTTTTTGGCAATTCCTATTATTGCAATTTTTCCGTATAAATTTAAAGCCTTTAAACTTTCAACAGCCGATGACAACTGTCCTTTACCTCCGTCGATTATTATAAGTTTCGGTAATTCCAAATTTTCGTCGCTTAATCTTTTATATCTTCGGTATAAAATTTCTCTCATAGACGCAAAATCGTCCGGACCTTCAACCGTTTTAACTATAAATTTTCTATAATCTTTTTTGCTTGGTTTAGCATTTTTAAAAACCACGCAAGATGCTACAGGATTTGTTCCTTGAATGTTTGAATTGTCGAAACACTCAATATGAACAGGTAATTCCTGTAATCTTAAATCCTTTTGCATTTGAAGAAGAATTCTATTTTTGTGTCTTTCGGGGTCAATTAAATCTTTTCGTTTATTTTGTTCAAGAATATAATACTTTAAATTCTTTTTTGAAAGTTCCAAAAGGCTCATTTTATCGCCTTTTTGAGGTATTGTAATCTTTACTTTTTCATCGGGATAATCTATTGAAAAAGGAACTAATATTTCTTTAGCGTTTGAAAAACCGGAGACTTTTGAATGAAGAATTTCAACAATAGCAAGAGGTAAAACATCAACAATATCTTCGTCTAATTTCTTTTTGAATTCAATAGTGTGAATCTGAATAACAGAGCCGTCAACAACACGAAGATAATTTACAAAAACGGTTTTGGAATCATCTGCAATAGAAAACACATCAATATTTCCTTTTATGCTTCCGGCAACAGTTGATTTACTTTTATAGCTTTTTAAAATTTCAATTTTATTTTTGATTTCATTAGCTTTTTCAAACTCCAAATTTTTTGCAAAACTTGACATAGATTTCTGCAAAAAATCAAAAACAGAACTAAAATTTCCTTTCAAAATATTATGAATTTGCTCAATATAATTGTTGTATTCTTCGGAAGTTTGGTTCGACACGCAAGGTCCTTTACAGTTATTTATGTGATATTCTAAACAAACTTTGTAGTTTCCTTTTATAATATTTTCGGGCGATAAATTTAGCTTGCATGTTCTAAGAGGAAATAAATTTCGTAAAAGATTCAGTATTGTTCTTACTAAAAAAATTGAAGTATAGGGTCCGTAATATTTCGATCCGTCATTAAAAACATTTCTTGTTTGGAAAACTCTGGGGAAATCTTCACTTTTAATACAAATCCAAGGATATGTTTTGTCGTCTTTTAAAAGAATATTATAGCGAGGTTTGTATTTTTTAATAAGATTATTTTCGAGTAAAAGAGCGTCGGTTTCGGTTTCTACAACAATATGATTTAGTGAAAAAATTTTACTTACTAATATACGCGTTTTCCCGGAATCGTGATTTTTTGAGAAGTAATTACTAACTCTTTTTTTTAAATTTTTGGCTTTTCCAACATAAATTATAGTTTCATTTTTATCTAAAAAAAGATAAACTCCCGGCATTTCCGGGAGATTTTTCACAGAGTTTTTTAATTCTTCGATATTATTATATTTTTCCATAAATCGAGTTCCACGTGGAACGAAATAATTGTACTATATATATCAAGGCTTTGCTTGTGTTTTTATCAAACAAATAAATCCACAAAATTGTAATCGTTAATTTTAAACAATCCTTTATCACCTAATTTTAAATCCGGAATAACTAAAAGTGCCATAAAAGATAAAGTCATAAAAGGACTTTTTAAAACACTTCCCATTTCTTTAGCAACTGAATTAAGATTTTTGTATATTTTAGCAACTTCAAATCCGTCTTGATTTGTCATCAAACCGGCAATATTAAGAGGAAGAGAAAATGTTTTTTTTCCATTAAAAGCAGCAATTCCGCCTTTGTGAAATATAACTTCATTAATCGCTTTTACAATAGATTCGTCATCAACACCAACAGAAATAATATTATGACTGTCGTGAGCAATACTTTCGGCCAAAGCGCCGGTTTTAAGTCCAAAACCTTTAATAAACCCGACACTTGGTTTAGCAGAATTATCATATCTGTTAACAACAACAATTTTTAGAATATCATTTTCGATATTAGAAACTAACTTTCCGTTAATTTCATTAATTTCTGTAACAATTTCTTTTGTTAAAAGTTCTCCGTCGAAAGCTTCAATAACTCTGCAACTATTATTGTTTTTTGATTCAATACAAATATCGTCTACAGAAATAGAAGTTCTTTTAAAATTATTTATTTCCAAAGAAGCAATGTTTTTAATATTTACAGTATTATTTGCGAATACTTTTTGTCCGTTTATATATGTTTCAAGGACATTAAAATCGGATAAATTATCAACAATAATAAAATCGGCAGTATCGTTTTGTTGTAAAAGACCTACATTTAAATTATAATGTTTAACAGGATTAAGTGTTGCTGCACTAATTAAATTAAAGAAATCAACTCCTTTAGAAATTCCTCTTCTAATAAGTTCATCAATATGCTTTTCTATTAAATCGTCGGGATGCGAATCGTCGGTACAAAGCATTACATCATTGGGATATTTGTCAATTAAAGTATATAAAGAATCGAAGTTTTTAGCGGCACTTCCTTCTCTTATTTGTAATTTTATTCCCAGCTTAATTTTTTCTTCTGCTTCAAAAACATTACTACTTTCATGATCTGTTGTTATTCCTGCATCTGCATATTTAATCAATGATTCTCCGCTTAATCCGGGTGCATGTCCGTCTGTAGGTTTTCCGTATTTTTTTGCTGATTCAATTTTATCCAAAACTTCTTTATCCTCGAATATAACACCCGGAAAATTCATCATTTCCGAAAGAAAATATATATTATCTCTCAACAATAACTCATCAATATCGGTTGAATCTAATACAAATCCGGAAGTTTCAAAATAAGTAGCAGGAACACACGAAGGAGCTCCAAAATAGAATTTCATCGGGCTTAATTTTGCATTTTCAATCATAAACTCCACTCCTGCTTTTCCCAAAACATTTGCAATTTCATGCGGGTCGGAAACAACGGCAACTGTTCCTTTACGAACAGCCAAACGCGAAAATTCTAACGGAGTAAGCATCGAACTCTCTATGTGAACATGCGAATTAATCAATCCGGGCAATATGAAAACACTCGAATTAATGTCGTTTCTTTCTTCAAGATTAATAATAATTCCATTCTCAAAACTCACCACACCTTTAAAAATCTTCCTACCTAAAACATCTACAATATTTGCTTCAATTTTTTCCATATTATATAAATTAAAATCATTAAAAAAGTTCCACGTGGAACTACTCCGGAAAGCCGGTAATACCGGGCATTACAACAATTCTTATCAAACTAAAAATCACCACTCAAAACAAGAACAAAAACATACAATTAAACTCTTAAAATCAAAAGATTTCTCACCAAAGAATATTATAAAAAAGTTCCACGTGAAACAATAGTCTTAAAGCAAGAGTCTACGGTTAATGCATGAAATTTCATTAAAATTATCTTCCCATAAAAACTAAAATCACATTAATATCAGAAGGAGAAACTCCCGGAATTCGAGATGCTTGTCCGATACTTTGAGGTTTAATTTTATTGAGTTTCTGTCTTGCTTCCGTTGAAAGAGAATCGATTTTTAAATAGTCAAAGTTTTGAGGAATAAACAAGTTTTCCATTTTCTTTAATTTATCAGCATTTTCTTTTTCTCTTTCAATATAACCTTCATATTTTATCAATATCTCAACAGACTCAAGAATTTCAATCTTTCTTTCAATATCAATTTCAAGAAATATTTTATTGTTTTCAAGTATTTCTATTATATCAAAAACCGAAATTTCGGGTCGTAAAACAATAGATTTCAATTTAACTTTTTGCTTTAAAAGTGAGCTGTTTTTAGATAACAGCATTTCATTAAACATCTCGGGCGAAGCACTTGTATTAGAAAAATATTTAATTAATTCATAAATTGAATTGTATTTTTCTTTCACTAAACCCAGTCTTTCTTTTGAAGCCAAACCTATATTAAACGATAATTCTGTTAATCTTTCGTCGGCATTATCTTGTCTTAAAAGTATGCGATATTCGGCACGCGAAGTAAACATTCTGTATGGTTCGTCAACTCCTTTGGTTACCAAATCGTCAATTAAAACTCCAATGTAAGCTTGATCTCTTTGCAGAATAAATGCGGGTTTTGATTGTATTTTTAAAGCAGCATTAATTCCTGCCATCAATCCTTGAGCTGCTGCTTCTTCATATCCTGTAGTTCCGTTAACTTGACCTGCAAAAAACAGATTTGAAATTACTTTAGATTCAAGAGAATGAAACAAATAAGTCGGGTCAAAATAATCGTATTCTATGGCATAACCGGGTCTGAAAATTTCAAGATTTTCTAAACCTTTAATCTTTTTTAGAGCTTCATATTGAGTTTCTAATGGCAAAGAAGAAGAAAATCCGTTTATGTAATATTCAATAGTTTCTTCGCCTTCGGGTTCGAGAAACAAAAGATGTGAATCTCTTTCAGAAAAAGTTACTAATTTATCTTCAATACTCGGGCAATATCTCGGACCAACACCTTTGATAACTCCTGTGAAAAGCGGCGAAAATTTAAAACCTGTTTTAAGAATATTATGACTGTCGATATTTGAATAAGTCATATAACAACTTCTTTGTTTTAGTGCCGATTTTGTGTTTGGAAGAAATGAAAAAGTAGAAATAATTTCATCACCTTTCTGTTCCGAAAGAACTGTGAAATTGATAGTTCTTCCGTCGATTCTTGCAGGAGTTCCGGTTTTCATTCTGTGAACGGGAATATTAAGTTCTGCAATAGAATCTGAAAGAAATTTTGATGCCGGTTCTGAAACTCTGCCACCTTCGAGTTTGTTAACTCCCACGTGCATTAATCCGTTAAGAAAAGTTCCGTTTGTTAAGATTACAGTTTTGGAATAAAACTTCACATTCATAGCAGTTACAACTCCTTTGACTGTATTTTCTTCTACAATTAAACCTGTAACCATATCTTGCCAAAAACTAAGATTGTCGGTATTTTCAAGCATTTTTCTCCATTCTTCGGAAAACTTCATTCTGTCGGATTGCGAACGCGGACTCCACATTGCAGGACCTTTGGATTTATTTAGCATTCTAAACTGAATAGAACTTTTGTCGGTAACAATTCCCATGTAACCGCCGAGAGCATCAATTTCTCTAACAATTTGCCCTTTTGCAATTCCTCCTACAGCAGGATTGCAAGACATTTGACCAAACTTAGTCATGTCGGCAGTAATTAGAAGAGTTTTTGCTCCCATATTTGCAGAGGCTGCAGCAGCTTCACAACCTGCGTGCCCTGCTCCTACTACAATAACATCGTATAATAATTTCATTAAAAATTAAATTAAAAATAATTAAATCGAAAAAGATTTCTTTTCCGAAAGAAAGAAAAAATTATAACAAACTTAAGTAATAATCTTCCTTTTGTGTCATTAAAATTTTCGAATCGGTTTCTTTATCTTCATATCCTAAAAGATGCAAAATACCGTGAATTATAACTCTGAATAATTCGTTTGAAAACTCTGTTTTATACTTCTTCGAATTATATTTTATCATATCAATACTAATAAAAATATCGCCCGAAACAACGTCTTCGTCGGAATAATCAAAAGTGATTACGTCTGTATAAAAATCGTGATTAAGATATTTTTTGTTAATATCCAAAATGTATTCATCGTTGGTGAAAATATAAGAAATTTCGCCAAACTCTTTGCCTTCGTTTATGATAGTTTTTTGAATCCAATCGGAAGTTTTATCTTCGTTTTCGAGAACAAAATCTATTTCTTCATAATTAAAAATTATAGGAGATTCCATATTTATTTATCAAGTTTTTCGTAATAATTGTTATTAAGATTTTTATAAAATAACTTAAATTTATAGTTGTAATTGTTATATAAATTCTCATTAAAATTTGAATTGTTTTTGTATTTATCAAAAAACTCTTCGGGCGATTTATAGGTTTTTTTATTACCTTCTTCCGATTCTCTTTTGTTTTCTGTTTCTCTTTGATTTTCGGCTTTTTCGGCTTCGAGCAAACGTGTTGTAATTTGTTTTTGCCTGTTTATCATTTGTGGCGTTATAGATTTATTAACCATATCGCGTTCATTTTGCTTCGAGAGTTTTTCAATTTCATTCAAAATCTTTTGTGTTTCGGGAGAAAGATTAAATTTTGCTTTCATGTCTTGCATCATTTGTCTAAATATTTCTTGTTGAGCAAGCATTTGAGCAAACTGTTTATTTAAGCTTTTTTGGTCTTGAGAACCTTCTCCTTTTTCCAATTTCTTTAGCATATCTTCCATTTGCTTTTTAAGAGATTCTTGTTGACTTTGCATATCTTCCAAAGATTTTTGCGGAGTTGGTTTTCCTTTTCCCGAAGATGATGAAGAAGAAGATTGCATTTCTTCCATTGATTTAATAATATTTGAAAAAAGAATTGCCAAATTATTGGCAGAAGTCATAACAATTATTTGTCTTCTGACGGCATCATTTATTTTTCTTTCTTCCATTAAACTAATTGTGCTTGCAAGATTTGCATTTATAATATCCAATTCTTTCATTACGGCAGAACTGATAGATGTTTGACGTTTTGAAAGTGCCGTTAATGAATCGTTAATATTTGAAAAATTGTCTTTTAAAATAACTTGTTTTTGGGAATATCGAATGTAATTCGGGTCGGTAAAAGAAACTTTTCTAAATAAATTTAAAACATTTTCTTGTTCAAAAGAAAAATTAAGAAGACTATTTAAAAGCTTTTTCATTGAAGTAATGTCTTCACCGTTTTGAGAAGAAGATGATGAATTTTGCATTTCATTCATTTTTTCACTCAAACTTTTCATGTTTTGACTATTACTTTTTTGAGATTTTGAAGCATCGGACTTTTTGTCTTTTGAAAGTTTATCGTCGGTTTTATTAAACTCTTCTTTTATCTTATTAAAATCTTCTTCAAACTTTTCAAGATTCATTGGTTTTGATAATTCCTTATTTTTCTCAAGAGTTTCTTTATAGTTTTCTTCAATCTTTTTAAACTCTTCTTCTATTTGATTTTGTTCATTTTTAAGCTGCTCCAAATCCGATTTTTTATTATTACTTTTCTGGGATAATTCGTCTTGTTTTTCAGCCAAATTTTTTAAATCTTCAATAGAATTATCAATATTTTTTTCAACTTCATAGCGTTTTAAAAGCTCTTTATTTCTGTCTAATTTTTCTGAAAGTTGATCAAAATTCATTTCATTTTGTTCCATCAATTCATTAAAAAGTTTTTTATCGAAATTCTCTTGAAGTTCATTAATCTTTTTCATCATTTCCTTCATTTCGTCGGTCATGAGTTCATCCATCAACTTTTCAATTTCTTGTTGTTTTTGAAGCAATTCTGCTTCTTTTTTATCGAAGGTATTATCGAGTAAATTTTTTTCTTTGTTCTCCAAAGAAATTTCATCAATAAGTTTTTCAAGAAGATTTTGTTTTTGAGAAATATCTTTTAGCATTTGAGTATTTTCCCATTCAGACATTTGACTGTTAAGATTGTTTTCTTTCATTAAATTAAAATCTTCTTTTATTTGATTTGCCAAATTTATACTCAAATCTATTTTTGATTGAAGATTTTTTTCAGATTCGTTTTGAAAATCTCTAATTTCTTGTTTTGTAGGAATTTTAAAGTTTAGAATATCCGATTTTGATGATTTTGCTCCATTAACACCGTCATTATCAAAAACTTCAAAGTAATATTCTACTGTATTTTTATCGGAATTCAAATACTCCGAAAAATCTACTAAATGAAAAAATTCTTGAGTATTTACATTTGAATTATATTTCAATTTTATGGTTGTGAAAGAAGATTTGCCTGTTTCGTTTTCATTTTTAAGTCTGAAATTAAATGTAAGATTTGAAAAACCGTAATCGTCTTCGATGTTTCCTTTAAAATAATTGAGGAAAAAATTAGCACTGTCGGAAAATTGATTTACGGTTATTGACGGAAACAAATCTTTCTTCACAAAAACTTTATAATCTATATATTTTGTTTTTGAAAAATACTGATTTTTTATTGAAATTGAATAAATAAAATCATTCAAAATTCTTTTAGAAAAAATAAATTTGAAATCGTTTTTTGAAGCAGAAAAAGTCTTTTTATCAGAAGAAATAATAAGTTCGTCGGTTTGTTGAGTATTAAAATTCCACGTTAAAGTTGTTCCTTCGGGAATTGTTAAATCGCCAATGTTTTCAAATTGTTTGTTGGCAATTCCGGTGTATTTCGGATAAAAGGCAGAAATATAAAAGTTAAGAATCAAAGGCGAAGGAAACACTTTCAGAAAATATTCTTTGCTGTAAACATCATCGGCATTAAAAGAAAAATTAATATCGTTATTAAGATTTTTAATTGAGTAAGTAAAATGTGTCTTTTCCGTAGGATTTGATTTCATAAGAAATTCGTTTCCCGAAATATTTATATAAACTTCTTTTGGAATATATTCACCTTGAATTTCAACTTTTACCAAATAATCTTCTCCGTTGGTAACATTTAAACTGTCGTTTAACAACAAAAATTTAAACGTAGACGGCTTTTCATAGAATTGTGCGTGGTTGATTAACCTTTTTGAACTATTAAACAGCTGAGACGGCATTAAATTGAATAAAAGAATAAAAAGGAATAATATTGGAAGTAAAATTTTTAAATATTTTAAATTCTCTTTAAAATCAATGGCTTTTGTGAAACTAAAAACCGAAACTTCATTAATCTTTTGTTCAATTCCGGCTGTTATAAGCGAATCGGGAACAACAAGATTTGAATTCATTTTATAAAGTTCAAGAGTATTTATAAGTTTATCTTGAATTGAAGGGAAAAAATCTGAAATAATTAATGAAGCTTTTTGAAATGAAATTGTTTTAGAAAAATTAAAAATTTTTAATGCCGGAATTATAATGAAATTAACTAAAACAAAGATATTTGTAATAACAAAAAAATAGAACAAAAAAGTTCTGACGGAAATAGAAAAATGTCCGAAATATTCGGAAAAAGAAATTATTAAAATCAACAAAAATAGAATTGAAAAGAAAAGAATTACACCTTTCAATAAAATATTTTTGTAATATTTCTTAATAAACTCTTTAAGTTTTTGAATTAAAATATCGTAGGCTGACATAATAAAAAAATTAATTTATCCAATCCTTAGGATCGAGTTTGGTTCTTTTATACCAAATTTGAAAATTTAATACACCGGAATTTGAATTATTTTCGGAAACAAATACATTTCCTATAATTTTATTCTTAGTAATTTTTTGTCCGGTTGAAACATAAATATCGTTAAGGTTTGAGTAAACCGAGTAGTAATCGCCGTGTTTTACAATAATTGCTTTATTTGCTCCCGGAATTGAAACAACTTTTGAAACAATTCCGTCGGCAATAACTTTAACTTCGGGATTATTATTAACGGTAATTTCAAGTCCGTCGTTTATAATTTGAACATTTTCAAGAACAGGATGTTTTTGAATTCCAAAATAAGCAGTAATTGTTCCCGAAACAGGAATTAAATATTTTCCTTTGAGCTTTTCAAAATCAATAGTTTCAGATGATTTGGTATCTGAATTATCGGTCATTTTTTGAGTTTCAACAGAATTGCGTAAAGCTTGAGCAGCAATTTGTTTTGTTTTTAATTGAGCTTCCAAAAAACTTTTTTTGTATTTAAGAGTTACAATCAAAACATTTTGATCTTGTTGTTGCTTTTTTAAAGAAATAATAGCATCAGATTCTTTTTCTTTTAAAGCAATATTTTCGGCATATTCGGCATTTAATTCGTTGGTAATAGCTTCCAACTTTTCTTGTTTTCCGGCTAAATCTGTTGTAGTTTGTTCAATATATTCGGTAAAATATTGAAGATAAACAAATCGTTTATATGCTTTATTAAAATTTTCGGCCGACATAATATAAACAGTTTTTGCTCTAATATCTTTAGTTTTATAGGCATAATAAATTAATTCTTCATATTCCGATTTTAGAGCAAAAATATCATTATTCAAAACTGCAATACTTTTTTTGTTTTCGGAAATTTTAGTTTCAATTCTTAAAATATTTGCTTGAACTGCAACAAGCAATTCTTTTTGAATTTTAATTTCGGCATTAATAAGTTTCAATTTTGTGAGAACTTGTTCCGATTTATTTTCAACACTTTTAATAGAATTTCGTGTTTGAGCCAATTGTTTCTCAAGCACGGAAATTTTATCTTGAGAAAAAGTAACCAAATTTATTCCCAAAATTATTAAAACAGTAAACAGGTATTTTATTAAATTATTTTTTTTCAAAACTCATCGGTTTATAATTATTTGAAATATTAAAACTTGACGAAACTTCAGCATCAAAAGTAACTTTTTCATAAAGTAAATTTAAAATTAAAGTTTTATCTGTTGATTTGAAATTAGCAGAAAGTTTTGTTGGAAATAATTTGTTGTTGAATAATTGAAACTCAATAAAATTGATGTTTATAAGACGTTTGCTTGTTTTGAAATTTATTAAATTTGAAATAATTTTATAATCGGATTTTCTAAAAAAAGTTTGTTGAATAATATTTTCATCTTTATAAAAAAAGTTATTTTGAAGAATAGGATTTGGAACTGTATCCAACAATTCAAAACTTAGCAAATTTGAATTTTCAACTTCTTTGTATGGATAAACAGTAAATTCGTCGGTTAAAATAGCTTGAACCAAACTGTAGTTAAGTTTTACATTCATTTTCTTTTCAAAAAAACTATAATCGCCAACAAAATATTCTTGATTTATTCTGTCAACAATTTTAACACTGTCGGTTGTAAGAAGAATTCGTGCAAGTTCAATTCCTAAAGCCGGACGAATAGAAATCCAAATAAAACTATCGCGTTTAATTTTCATCAAACCTTTAATTTCCATAGATTTTTCGCCTTCCAAATATTCAGATGTAAACTTTAAACTTAAAGTTTTATAATCGGAATAATGAGATTGAATACTGTCTACAGATTTTAAAACATCGCCCGAAGGTTTTACTTCAACATTAACAACATCGGTTGTATTATTTACAACAACTTTTTTGGAACGACAAGCTGAAAAACTTGCCAAAACGGCAAAAATTAAAATTATTCGACTTAAAATATTCATTATTTTGTAATTAAGTATTTGTTATAAAATTCTTGTTTTGAAAGTATATTATAATTCAAAATTTGTTTAATTAGAATATCGTTTTCAGAAAAAAGTTCTAAGGAAATATTCCAATATTTTAGAGCATTTTCGTCATCATCAATCATAAAAAAAATATCACCTAAATGTTCGTTAAAAACAGGATTTCCCAAATCGCTTTTCAAAGCAGTTTCGGAATAATATTGAGCCGATTTATAGTCTTTTAATTTGAAGAAAATCCAAGCATTTGTATCGAAAAAAGAAGGAATTATCTGATTTGATTTTAAACATTTTTGAGCAAGCGATTTTGCATATTCTAAATTTTCATTACGTTTTGCCAAATAAAAAGCATAATTGTTAATTCCAACAAAAAAGTTAGTATTTAAAAGAATCATTTGTTCAAAATTAAAATCGGATAAAGCATTGTCATTCAAAGAACGATAAACTTCGGCAATATAATAATGAAAAACAGCTTTTTGATTATTGTTATCTATAATTAATTCGTTTCCGTATTGAAGAATTTCAATTGCTTTTTCATACTGTTTCAGGCGAAAAAGGGCAAATCCTTTATACTGATAAATATCCGGAATTAAGGGAAAATAATCTGTAAAAAATTCAGAATCGGAATACAAAGAATCATAATTTTGATTTTTCATTTCCAACTCAAAAAGACTTAAAACCAAACTGAAATCGTTTCCGCTAATTTTTGCTGCTTTTCGTAGATAAACCTCAGCTTTAATAAATTCCGAAGAGTTAATATAATATTCCGAAAACAAAGCATTCGGAAGAACACTGTCGGGAAAATTTTCAAAAAAAGTTTTTAAAATAATAAAATTTTGTTCTTTTGAAGTTTGTGAATCAATAAAATTTATAACTCTGTTTGCTTTATTCAAATACGGAGCTTCCGAAACCGAAAGTAAATCAATTAATCCAGTATAAAATTGACTTTGTTTTCCTGCTAAAACGGTAAAATTCAAATATGAATCCAAAAACTTATAATCTTTTTTATAAGTTTCGTATAACGAAGCGTAAATTTCGTTAGCTTTTGTAAAATCTTTTAAATCCGAATAATACTCGGCAAGAAACAATTTGAATAAGTAATTATTCGAATCGGATTTGATTAAATTGTTTATAAAATTTAATCTAAAATCGGGCGAACGATATAAACTGTAGAGCTTAACAAGAGAAACAATTACATTTTCGTCGTAATCGAATTTTGAATTAATTGTTTCATAAATCTTAATAAATTCTTCGTAGTTTTTTTGTTGAAATCTAATCTCCGAAAGGTTTTTATAATAGATTCTTTCATTAGGATTTTTAGAAATTAACTCTTCAAACACTTTGGCTGCTTCGTCAAGTTTATTCATTTTAAATAAAATATCCGCTTCTAAAATTTTGTAATAATTATTTGCAGAATTTAATGAAACAGCAGATTTGGAAAAATTTAACGCAGTATCAAAATCACCGTTTCTAAAATAAATTTGAGCCAAATAATAATTACAAACAGCACTTTTCGGATTATATTCCAAAGCTTTAAAATACATTGTTTGAGCTTCCTTTTCAAAACCTCCGAAATATAATTTTGTAGCTTCATGAAACGAAAAAACGTAATTCATTTCATTAGTTTCGGGATTTACTTTTGTTACTTCTTTTTTTGTTTTACAAGAAAAAAAAGTAATTAAAATAAATAGAAATATAATATTTAAGAGAGATTTTGTCATAGTATATTTAAAATACAAGATATTAAATCTGAGAATAATCGCCGATATTAATTATTTTGGAACTTTCGTTAATTACAGCAAAATTCCCAATCATTGAATTAGTAATATTTGTATTTTTAATTACAGCATTTTTAAATACAATTGATTCGGAAATTACGGAATTTTCAATAACTGTATCATTTCCAATAGAAACATTCGGACCAATAACAGAATTCAAAATATTTACATTTTTTCCGATATAACACGGTTCAATAATAACGGAATTTTCAAACACAATATTTTTATCGATAAGATTTCCGGTGTAACTTAAAATTCTTGAATTTGTGTGAACTGTAGAATCTTTATTTCCGCAATCGAGCCATTCGTTAACAGTTGCAGGAACAAA
>DZBS01000014.1:34976-40918 GCA_022729995.1 Draconibacterium orientale
CTGTAGAATCTTTATTTCCGCAATCGAGCCATTCGTTAACAGTTGCAGGAACAAACTGAATTCCTTTGTTTTTCATGTTTTCCAGAGCATCGGTAAGTTGATATTCACCGTTCACAACAATTTTATTATCAATAAGATATTGTAATTCTGAATTAAGATTTTCGCCGGATTTAAAATAGTAAATTCCAATAATTGCCAAATCGGAAACAAAGGTTTTTGGTTTCTCAACAAAATCGGAAATAAACCCGATTGAATCGACTTTTACAACGCCAAAAGCTTCGGGATTATTAACTTTATTTACCCAAATAACAGCTTCGTCATTTTGGTCTAAATTAAAATCAGCTTTAAAAAGTGTATCTGCAAATGCAACAATTACGGGACCTTGAAGAGATTCTTTTGCACAAAGAATTGCATGAGCAGTTCCAAGAGCTTCATTTTGATAATAAATAGTTCCTTTTGCTCCTAATTCTTCGGCTATTTCTATAAGTTTAGTTTCTGTTTCTTTTCCAAAATCTCCGATTATAAATGCAATTTCATCAATTTTAGAACTTAAAACTGAAGAAATTTCTTGAGCTAAACGTTGAACAATCGGTAAACCGGCAATTTCTATTAAAGGTTTTGGAACGGTAAGAGTGTGCGGTCTCATACGTTTTCCCATTCCTGCCATTGGTATAATAATATTCATAATTTTATATTTAAAAAATTGTTGGTTGTTCGTTAAATTTAATTTTTCCTAAATGTTTATAAGCTGTTTCGGTAACTTCGCGTCCTCTTGGTGTTCTTTTTATTAGACCTTTCATAATCAAAAAAGGTTCATAAACTTCTTCAATTGTTCCGGCATCTTCGCCGACAGCAGTTGCAATTGTTCCGACACCAACCGGTCCGCCTTTAAATTTATCAATAATTGTGAGTAAAATTTTATTATCCATTTCATCAAGTCCAATTTGATCAATGTTCAAAGCATCGAGAGAATAGTTTGCAATTTCCAAATCAATGTTTCCGTTACCTTTAACTTGAGCAAAATCTCTCACACGACGAAGCAAAGCATTTGCAATACGAGGAGTTCCTCGGCTTCTGGAAGAAATTTCATAAGCAGCATTATCGTCAATTTTTACATTTAATATTTTTGCCGAACGTTTTATAATTGCTGTTAAAATATTAACATCATAATATTCCAACAAAAACTTTATACCGAAACGAGCTCGCAAAGGCGAAGTGAGTAATCCTGCACGTGTTGTGGCTCCTATCAGAGTAAATTTATTTAATGTAAGTTGAAGAGATCTTGCAGCAGGACCTTTGTCAATCATAATATCAATCTTAAAATCTTCCATTGCGCTGTAAAGATATTCTTCAATTACGGGTGAAAGTCTGTGAATTTCATCAATAAACAAAACATCTTTATCGTCCAAATTTGTAAGAAGTCCGGCTAAATCTCCGGGTTTATCGAGTACTGGACCTGAAGTAATTTTTAAGTTTACTCCAAGTTCATTGGCAATAATATGCGAAAGCGTAGTTTTTCCTAATCCCGGAGGACCGTGCAAAAGAACGTGATCAAGATGTTCATCACGCATTTTAGCAGCTTTCACAAAAACTTTCAAATTATCAAGTAATTGTTGCTGACCTCTGAAATCGCTAAATGAAACAGGTCTTAACTCTTGTTCGTAAACAAGTTCGTTATCATCTGTATTTGATTTTCTAATATCCAATTTATAAATATTTTAATTAATCTTTAATTTTTTCGCCGTCGATTTTATACTTTTCTCCGTTTTTAAATTCTACAATACTAATAATATTTCCTTCTTCATCAAAGTATTTCCATTTTTTGGATTTCACACCGCCTGAATAATAGGAAGAAACTTTAAGATTTTTATTCGGATAAAAGTATTTATGATTACCGTCTTCAAGTCCTTCAATAAAATTTCCTTGAAACTCAAGAATGTTATTTGTGTAATAATATTTCCAAATTCCTGATTTTTTACCGTATAAATATATCCCAATTTCAAGATGATCGTTAACATTAATTTTCCATAAACCCGATTTTAAACCTTGAACATAATTTCCTGAAGTTAAAGTATCGCCGTCGGGCGAAAGTTCATAAAAGAATCCTTCTTCCAAACCGTTAATAAATTTTCCTTCGCGACGTATTTTTTTATCGGAATAAAACCATTTCCAATTTCCTGAAGGTCTGCCGTTATTATCATACAAGCCAATTTGTTCTTTAGAGCCGTTCGGAAAAAGGAAATTCCACTCTCCTACCCTTTTGTTATCAATATAAATTCCCGAAGCTTTAATTTTACTGTCAGGAAAAAGATAATTCCATTCCTTTTGTTTGTAACCGCGACTGTCTGTATAACCTTCTGCAGAAGCAATTCCGTGAACATCATATTCAATAGAATTTTCAATTTCACCTGTTGAATCATACAAAATATGTTTTCCAATTTTTACATCGTTAATATATGTTCCTATAGATTTGATATTTCCGTTTTTATAATAAGTTTTTCTTATTTCTTTTTCTATATTTGATGAATCGCTTTTAGATGTTTCTAAAGTAACACCTTTTTTGAAATATAAGCTTTTGGTAATATTTCCAAAAGTATCATATTCACGATAATAACCGTTTAGAGTGTCATTTGAATAAACAGAAAAAGTTTTAATTTTTTCATTCTCAAAAAATTCTTCCCAAACACCTTGTTTTCTTCCCAATTTATCTTTTCGGTTAATATATTCATTATCAATCAAGTTATTAAAAGAATATTTTAAAATTAAATTAACAACTCCGTTTTCGTCGAAATAACGTTCCAAACCGTTTTTGTATCCGCGTTCGTATTCGCAAGTATGGTCGAATTTTCCGCTATCGTTGTAATAAATGGATTTTCCGTTTAGTTTTCCTTCAATAAAAAGTTCTTTTGAAATTAAAACATTTTTTGTTCCTAAAGAATCTTTAACTTGTTTGTATTTAATATTATAACCGCTTCTTAATCCATTTTTGTAATCAATAATTTCGGTAAGAATTCCTTTTTCATCGTAAAATCTCCAAATACTGTCGAGAAGATCGCCTTTTCTATTTCCTTCGGCTTTCAATTTAGAATTAGGATAATAGGATTTCCAATATCCTGTTGGTTTTCCGTCTTTCATTAAACCTTCGGCTGAAAGCGTTTTATCCGGATAATAAAATTTGTTGTAACCGTTTTCGATTACTTTATTTTGTTGTGCAAAAGAAACATTAATATTCAAAAAAAGTGAAACTAAAAATATTAACGTAAAACCAAGTTTTATGGATAATTTATTCATTTTTAAAGATTAAATTTTGCTGAAATTTCTAACATTTTATCAATTGAAACTCTTGCTTTTACGATTATTTCTGAATCGAGAATAATTTCATTTGTTTCATTCAATAAACAATTATATATTTTTTCTAAAGAATTAAGTTTCATAAACTCACATTCGTTGCAAGCACATTCGCCTGTATTTCCGGGAGCAGCAAAAAAAGTTTTAAAAGGACTTAATTTTTTCATTTGATGTAGAACTCCGGGTTCTGTTGCTACAATAAATTCAGAAGAATTATCGGAAATACTAAAATCTATAAGTGCTTTTGTTGAACCTACAAAATCCGAAACAGTAAGAATAGGTTTAGGACATTCGGGATGAGAAATAATTTTTGCAAAAGGATTTTTTTCTTTCAATTCTAAAATTCCTTCAAGAGAAAACTCGTTGTGAACATGACAAGCTCCGTTCCATATAAGCATTTCTCTGTCAGTAACTTTACTTATATAATTTCCTAAATTTTTATCGGGTCCAAAAATAATTTTCTTACCTTCCGGAATACTTTTTACAATTTGTTCGGCATTAGACGAAGTGCAAACAATATCTGTCAAAGCCTTTACTTTTGCGGTTGTGTTAACATACGAAATAACAATGTGTCCGGGATTTTCATTAATAAATTTTTCAAATTCGTCGTCGGGACAAGAATCGGCAAGCGAACATCCCGAATTCAAATCGGGCAATAAAACTTTTTTCTCGGGACAAAGAATTTTTGCAGTTTCAGCCATAAAATGTACACCCGCAAAAACAATAATATCGGCAGTTGTTTTAGAAACTTGCTGAGAAAGAGCCAAACTGTCGCCGGTAAAATCGGCAATATCTTGAATTTCGCTGTCGACGTAATAGTGAGCCAAAATAACAGCATTTTTTTCTTTTCTAAGAATATTTATTTTTTCAATTAAAGAATCAGTATCCTGTTTTTTATTTATCATATTATATTTATATTTTTTAATTAATTAAATTTATAATAATGTTAATAGCCTGTTAAATATCTTACAAATTTATAAATAAAAAGCTTGATTATTTCATTATTAAGATTTAAGTAACATTAATTAACAAGTTTCTACAGGTTTAATTTATTGATAAATAGAATTTTAGTTGAGTTATTAACATCTGTTTAAAACTTAATTTAACAATCTTTTCTTTAAAAATATTTGACCGTTTTATGCTCATAACATGTTAAAAACTTTCGGCAAATTTTAGAAAATAAATTTGTAAAATAAAAACTCATATTTCTATTGATTTTTTGTTTTTAACACACAAATTTTTTTTTCATTTTTATTTGAAAAGTTATTAACAAATTTTATGTTAATAACTGATTTTTTTAATATTGAATATCAGGCATTTAATTTTTTTTTAACAAATTACAATTAAACATTTTTATTTTATATTTGCATGCTAAATTTTTAATAAAAGTAAATATCATTTATTAATTTTAGATTTAAAATATCTAAATTGTTTTAAAAAAGATATCAACAAAACATATAACTACAATGGAAAAAAGAAAAATTGCATTTGCTTCGGATCATGCAGGTTATGAAACTAAAATGTTTTTAATTTATAAATTAAAAAGTGAAGGTTTTGAAGTAAAAGATTTTGGTACATATTCGCTTGAAAGTGCCGATTATCCAGATTTTGCTCACCCAATGGCTTCTGCTGTTGAAAATAATGAAGCAGATTTGGGAATTTCACTTTGCGGAAGCGGAAACGGAATAAATATGACTGTTAATAAACATCAAGGAATTCGTTCTGCACTTTGTTGGAATGTTGAAATTTCGGAACTTGCAAGATTGCATAACGATGCAAATGTTTGTGCAATTCCGGCACGATTTGTAAGCAAAGAACTTGCATATCAAATTGTTGAAAAGTTCTTAACAACTTCTTTTGAAGGCGGAAGACATTTACAGAGAATAAATAAAATTCCGTTAAATATTAAATAAATTATCATAAATATATCTTTTTATATTTATATGATTATCTTTGCGTAAACCCAAATATATTAGAATGCTTTCAAATACATGTAAATACGGAATTAGAGCTGTGATATATTTAGCTCTAAATGCTAAAGAAAATACCAAAATAGGAATAAAGAAAATTTCTGAAGAACTTAGTTTGCCTGCACCTTTTTTAGGAAAAATTTTGCAAAATTTAGCAAAAAATAAAATTCTAAATTCAACAAAAGGACCAAACGGCGGCTTTGACCTTGCTGTAAAACCCGATAAATTAAGTGTTTACGATATCGTAAAAGTTATAGACGGAATTGAAATTTTTCAAGAATGTTTGATTGGAATGAAAGTTTGCTCAAACCCAAAAACCGGCGACGTAAATTGTCCTTTTTATGAACGTTCGCACGAAGTTAGAGATAAATTGGTTAAAGCATTTAAAGACCAAACAATTGCAGAATTTGTAAACGGCATTAAAAATGCCGATGTAGTTTTATCAATTTAAAAAAAAATTTAATAAATATCTGTCTCAAAAATAAAATATCAAATTAAAACTTTTTAAATTGATATTTTATTTTTGAGACGTTTTTTTAATTATATCAATGTCAGGAATATATATACACATTCCGTTTTGTCGCAAAATCTGTTATTATTGCGATTTTTATAAAACACCGAAAT
>DZBS01000015.1 GCA_022729995.1 Draconibacterium orientale
ACGACATTATGGTAGAAACGACAAATCAAATTAATTAAAAGTCTCGGAGAGACGATATTGTGGTAGAAACGACAAATTAAATTGTTGAAAGTCCCGGAAAGACGACATTATGGTAGAAACGCAAATTAATTAGTAGCTATGTTGCTATTTAAACATTAAAAAATAAAAATATAATATGAAAATCAATTCAATAAAAACTGCCGAAAATAAGAAACTTGCCGTTCAAAGCATAATAGAAAAAGCTATTGAGCTTAAAGACCAAGAACTAAACAAATACTTATTATTGTTACAGAACGGTCAAACTATATATTTACCGGCAAATTTTGATTTTGATTTCTTTACACAAAAACTAACAAATTATGTTGAAAGCAAACTTGAACTTTCTGTAGAAATTAAAAAAGAAGAAAGCGGAATTGTTATAATTAAATATACAAAATCAAAAGGTTTGTTGAGCAAAATAAATTTAAACGATAATTTCTTTTTGATTTTGGGAAAATATGAAGATTCTCTTTTAAGCTTGTTCTACAAGGAAGACCAACTTGCTGAAAATGAATTAAAACCACAAAAATTCAAATTGTCAAATCTTGTAAATAATCAATTTCAACCCGAAATAACAAAATTTATTCAAGATTATATTTTGTCGGAAATATCCGGAAAAGAATATTTTAGAGAAATAATTAATGAAAATATTTTGAATCAAGAAATTGATGAAAATTTTTTAATTTGGTTTTACACACAAAAAACCGAAGAAGAAATTCTATTGTCAAAATTAAATATCGACAGCATTGAAAAATATAATTCCGAAAGCTTTGTAAACAAAGGCGTTAAAGCATATTTCATTCAAACAGAAATTGAAAACATAGTTGTTGCTTTTAATGAAAAAAACGAAATAATTTTGTTTGAAAAAATTGCAGAAAAATTAAAAAGTTCTTCGGGATTATTAAAAAATACAATTACTTCAGAAAAAATAATTTTTACTACACAACGCACAAATAAAGCACATTTTGGCTTTGCCGAAACAATTTCATTAACCGAAAAAACAGAAAAAATAAGGCTCACAGCAGTCTACAACAAACAAAACAAATCCGATATTGCTGCCGAAAAATTTGTAACATTTTTGATTATCAATTTTTTTGAAATTACAGATGAATTGGCACTTTTTTATTTGAAAATAATAAACAATTCTACAACAAAAAAAGAAGATATTTCGCAAGATTATAACATTATTGAAATTTCACAAAAACTTGTTTCGGATAAAGATTTTGCAAAAAAAATTGATTATTTTTTCGCAACATGGACTATTCAAATAAATGAAAAATCGGCGTTTACCGACATATTTGCAAATTTAGCAACAACACAAGATCAGCGAAATATTGTTCTTCCGTTTTATGAAAAATTTGCAGAAGAATTTGTAAACTCAACCAAAAACGAAATAGACAAAACACTTTCGCAAATTAATCTTTGTAAATTTTTGATTCAATGTAACGAACTTTTAAAAGCAAAAACAATTCTTGAAAAACTGCTTTCAAAAATTCCGGACGAAACATTATCGGAACTAATTCCTGATGAAAACATTGATATTACCGGCGATAAAAGCGGAAAATTATTAAAAATTACAATTTACGATTTACTTGCACAAACAGTTGAAAAAAGCAAAAAAGAAGAATACATTTTAGAAGCAGCAAAACTTCAACCTTTAAATATTGAACGACTAAGACTTTTAAAAGAATCCGAAAACAAAAATATTTCAGAGAAAGCAGAAAAATTAATTTCGATATTTGAAGAGCCTGAAATATTGAAAATACAAGAATCTGAATATCAAACTCCTTCTAAAATTCTTTCGGAAAAAACAATAAACGAAATTTTACAATATCAGGCAACACGTAAAAATGAAACATTTTACTCAATTCAAAAATGGCTGTCGAAAGTAAAACCTGTTGATTATAATTATGTTAAAGCTTATGCCGAAAAAATTACAGCTCAAAATAATAACGAATTATATGTAAATCTAACAGCAATTAAAAAAAGTTTGATTCAAGATAATATAGAATTTTACATATCAAAAGGCGATAAATCAATAGGAATAACAGGTTATGAAAGCAATCCGCCTTTTGTAATAATTGGACACGAACATTTGAATCCGGAATTAAAAAACTATTTCTCAAAAAAAATGTTATACTTTTTTGCAGCTTCTGAAATTGCTCACATTTATTTCAAACATTCGCGAATAACCTCGGCAGATGTTTGGAGAGGAGCCGCCGATAAAGGTTTTTTCATTATGGATTCGTTGCTTAGCATTGTTCCGGCAGCTTCGTTTATAGAAAAATCCTTAGAAAATATTAAAAAACTTAACGGACTTACAAAAATATTAGCTCAAACAAAAAAAATAAAATCGGGAAAAGAAATAATAGACCATGCAATAAAAATTTCAAAATTTTATACAAAAATTACAAATACAGATATAATTAACCCCGATAAACAAAAATTATTGGCAGTTTCTCGCATGATGCAATTCACTGCCGACAGAACCGGCATGATTTTTTCCGGAGATATAAAAGAATCTGTTAAAGCAATAATTTTATCGAATCAAAATAATACATCTTTAATAGAAGAAATTAAAAAATACGGACTTAGAAAAACACTTTCGCAAACCGACCAAGAAAATAAATTTAAATATCAGCATATTGCGTTAAGAGTTTCAAATATTTTTTCATTCTATTTATCAAATGATTATAAAACTATAACAGAAGAATTAAAAAAGTAAACATTACAAACAAAAATTACACAAAACGTTACATTTAATATAAAAAAATTAAAAAATATTATTACTTTTGAAAATTAATAAGAAGCCCACGGCTTAAAATACACTTTACAAAATGGTTTTGAAAAAAATGTCGATGATTTTCAAAATTAGCTTATTGCTGTCAGCACTTGCAGCAATGAGCATTGTAGGCTATTACCTAATTTCAAGCAAATTCTATAAAATAAAACAATCGGAAAACATTATAGAAATAATTCAAAAAAACGATAAAAATTTAATGCTCATTTTATTAAATTCCGAAAGAGCAAAAATTGACAATAAAATTGCAAAATCACAATTATCGGAACTTATTTCGTCTTACGACTATTATTTGCCGATTCTTAAAAAAGGCGGAATTGCTCAAACAGAGACAGAACAAATTACAATTAAAGCCCTCGACGAAGAAATTTTCATAAACTTTACCGAAATTGAAAAAGAATGGAACATTTGTAAATTAAAAATTGAAACAATAATTAACGAGCCTTCATATAACTACATAAAATCTATTAACGACTCAACAAATTGGAATAACGGCTCAGAAAATATAAAGACCGAAAAAGTTCAAAATCAAAGAATTTTATCTGCCGATGAATATATTGTTAAAAATTTTGAAAAACTTTTTAACAAGCAAAACGAAATAATTCAATACTATAAACAAAAAATATCCGAAACAAAAACTTCGATATTTATAATTCTGATTATTTTATCTTTATTATTCATTGCAACAGGCGTTTACTTAGTAATGTTGATTTCCGAAAATCTTGTTAAACCGATAGTAAAACTTAGCAACTCGGTAAAAAAAGTTTCGCAAGGAAAAACTATCGAAATAAAAACAAGGGGTGAAAATTCCGAATTTTTTGAAATAATTGATGCACTTAATAAAATTGCAGGTCAAACACAAGAAACAGCCGAATTTATTAACTATTTAAAAGAAGACAAACTTAATTTTGAAATAAAAAACTATAAAAAAGAAAATATACTTCAAAACAGTTTACTTCAACTTAGAGATAAACTAATTGAAAAAGAACAAATTGAAGAACGAAGAAAAATTGAAGAAAAACATAACCAATGGTCGGTTGACGGACAAGCAAAATTCAATGAAATTCTTAGAACTTCGGCATCAAATATGTATGAACTTTCCGACAATATTATAAAAAACATAGTTAAATTCCTAAATGCCGCACAAGGCGGATTATTTATCGTAAACAACAGAGATAAACAAAATGTTTTTTTGGAATTGATATCGGCTTTCGCCTACGACAGAAAAAAATATTTAACAAGACAAATACCTGTTGGTGAAGGACTTTTGGGAATGTGCGCATTAGAAAAAAACACAGTTTGGCTCGATAAAATTCCAAACGATTATATCGAAATCGAATCCGGACTTGGCGAATCAAACCCGTCAAGTTTATTGATGATTCCGCTAAAAACCGATACCGAATTACTTGGAGTTATAGAAATAGCATCATTCAATAAATTTACAATAACAGAAGTAAAATTCGTAGAAAACATTGCACGAAGTATTGCATCAACAATTGCAACAACAAAAATTACCGAAATTACTGCAGTACTTTTAAAAGAATCGCAAAAAAAATCTGAAGAACTTGCATCTCGCGACAACGAAATGACTCTTAAAATTGAAGAATTAAGAAATGCACAAGAAGACGCAAAAAGAAATCAGGCAGAAATGTTAAGTTTAATTTCGGCAGTTGACAGAACCCTTCTAAAAGCGGAACTTTCAATGAGAGGTAAAATAATGTCGTTCAATAAACAATTTATAAATAAAACAAATTATCATTCAGAAGAAGTAAAAAACAGAGGATTTGTAGAACTTTTATCAGAAGCATCATCGGATAATTTCGACGAAATATCCAAAAAAGTTAAAAACGGCGAAACTGTTCAAATAACACAAGAATTTTATACAAAACAACGAAACAAATTTTGGGTAATTTCACAATACACACCAATTAGAGACGAAAAAGACGAAATAAACAGAATATTGTTTTTGGGAAACGATATTTCTCACGAAAAAGTAATTGAAGATAAAAATAAAATTCTTCTTGAAGAAACAATACTAAAAGCAAACGAACTTTCGGAAAAAGAAAAATTGATGGCAGAAAGTTACAGTCAGTTATCAGCTGCAAAAGAACAAACCGAACAAAAAGAATTTGAACTTAGAGCTTTAATTACCGCAATAGATTACAATCTTATAAAACTTGAATTTAACACAGAAGGCAAAGTTTTGTCGTTTAATTATAGATTTGCATCAACTTTTAATTTAACCGATGAAGAAATATATAATACAAACATTTCAGAATTTCTTCCCGAAGAAATAACTGCTAATTACGAACAAATTATAAAAAACTTGCTAAACGGTGAAACATTTTCGGGTATATTTTCGCTAAAAAACAAACAAAACTATAATTTTTGGTGGATAGTATCTCTAACTCCGGTAAAAGACATATCTAAAAAAATCATTAAAATTTTACTTCTTGCAAACGACATAACACCATTAAAAAAAGCTGAGGAAAAAATAAAAACCCAAGCTGAAAACCTTGAAGAACAAGAGAAAATAATGATTCAAAACATGGAAGAAATGATGGAAAAAGATGAAATACTTCAAAACGAATTTGAAAAAATTTCGCAAAAAGAACAAGAAATTCTTAACGAATTTGAATCGGAAGAAGAGAAAAAATATTACAAATGGTTAAAAGAAATTACAAAAAAATAACACAACATTATAAAAAAAATTATAAATTTCCGTATTTAAAATGAGCCGAGAAAAACAAAAATATAATAAAAAATCTTTCAATCTGTATTCAAACTACAAGAATACTGTTGACGGCTTTATTATTGGATTGTTTATCCCGCTTTTTGCTTGGTTGGTGCTAATAATAGATAAATCATATCCTATCTCTGTTGAAGGAATTTTAAAAATGCACGCCGAAAACATTTTGCTTTATCTAACAGAAACATCTCCGATTGTTCTTGCCTTAATTTCAAATTTTATATCAAAAAGAATAGGAGAAAAAAGAAAAGAACTGCAAGATACAATTTCTCAAAAAGATGAAATTATTAATAAAAATGCAGAATTTGCAAAAAAAATAGGAGAAGGAGATTTTGCAATTAAAATAGATAACATTTCAAAAGACGATAAACTCGGTAATTCGCTTATGTTGATGCGTAATAACCTTGTTAACACATACAAAAAAGAAAATGAATTAAACTGGATTGCCAAAGGAAGAGAAATTATTGCCGACATTCTTCGAAGAAACAACAACATTGAAATTCTTGCTTACGAAACCGTTGTAAGTCTTATAACATACACAGATTCAATACAAGGAGCATTTTATATTTTTGACGAAGACACAAAAAAAATTATAAACATTGCAACTTACGCATATAACCGAAAAAAATTCTTGTCAAAGCAATTTGATATAGGACAAGGACTTATTGGACAAGCAGCATACGAAAAAGAATACATCTACAGAAAAGAAATTCCAAACGATTATATTACAATTTCATCAGGAATATTAGGAGATAAAAAACCAAAATCAATATTAATAACACCGCTTATAGGAGACGAAAAACTACAAGGTATTATAGAAGTAGCTTCGTTAAAAGATGAAATGCCCGACCAAATGATTACGCTTTTTAAAGAACTTAGCGAAATTATCGGACAAACATTATTTAACCTTAAAGTTAACGTAAAAACGGAAACTCTTCTTATCGAATCACAAAATCTAACAACAAAACTCCGAAAAAACGAAGACGAACTTCACAAAAACGCACAACAAATGCAGCTCACACAAATTGAGCTTGAAAAATCCAATAAAGATTTGGCTACAAAAATTGATGAAGTAGAAAGAGGACAAAACCGATTACACAACCTTTTGGAAAACGCATCGGAAGTAATTACAATTTACGACCAAAGCGGTATTGTTCAATATGTTAGTCCTTCGGTAAAAACAATTCTTGGTTTTGAACCCGACGAAATGGTTGGTAAAAACAGATTCAACAGAGGAGAATCAATTCTTCAAGACGCTTTTAACGAACTAATAAAAAATCCAAAATCCAAAAAAAGATTTGAATACAGATACGAAAATAAAAACAAAGAAATTCTTTGGCTCGAAACAACCGGACAAAACCTAATAGACAACTCGGCAATTGGCGGTGTAATTTTTAATACCCGAGATATTACCGTTAGAAAAGTTGCCGAAAAAGCACAACGTCTTAGCGGAGAAATGCAAGCCCTTTCAGAAAATTCTCCCGATATGATTATCAGAATCAGTCCGGAAGGAAAATTCTATTATGCAAACCCAATGGTAAAAAACTTTTTGGGAGTTAGCGCAAATCAAGTAAAAAATAATAATATCAACACAATAGATATAAATAAAACAATATCAACATTTTTTAAAGACACACTCAATCAAGTAATAAAAACCGGGAAAAAAATAAATTCCGAAACAATTTTCCCGACAAACAAAGAAAAAAGAATAGTTCAATTTAATGCAATTCCCGAATTTAATAAAGAAGGCGAACTGGAAACAATTCTGTTTGTGGCACACGATGTTACAGAAAGGAAAAAGATTGAAATTGAAATTGAAAAGAAAAACAAAAGCATAACGGAAAGTATAAACTACGCACAAAGAATACAAACAGCAATTATTCCCGATAACGATTTAATAAAAAGATTTCTTCCAAAATCATTCATCTTTTATGAACCCAGAGATGTAGTCAGCGGAGATTTCCCTTGGTTTTTTGTTAACGGCGACAATATTTACATTGCAGCTGTAGATTGCACCGGACACGGAGTTCCGGGAGCATTACTTTCATTTATCGGATATTTTATATTAAACAATATAGTAGACCACGATAAAGACTATAAAGCAGGCGAAATACTGGACTTGTTGCACGAACAAGTTCGAAAAACTCTGAAACAAGATTCTCCGGATGCAAATGCAAGAGATGGCATGGATATTGCCCTATGTAAAATAAATCCAAAAAAAAGGGAATTAGAATATTCAGGTGCTCACAGACCTATGTTCTATGTTAAAAACAATGAATTTCAACAATTTAAAGGAAATCCAAAAGCAGTTGGAGGAATTCCTTTGAAGAAAGCTACAGAAGATAATTTTGTAACTCACACAATAAAAATTGAAAATTCAGATAAAATATTTATCTTTTCCGACGGATTACCGGACCAAATTGGAGGTGAAACAGGACGAAAATATCAAGCAAAAAAAATAATGGAAAACATAATGGAAAACAATAATTTCACAATGGATCAATATTATACACTTTTCACACAAGATTATCTTGAATGGAGAGGAAACTTTAAACAAATAGATGACATTTTATTAATTGGTATAGAATTTTAATAATTCAATTTGATAGATATGAATGACAGTTTACATCCGAAAGAATCGTTAGATTTTGTGTACGATTTTTATGTCAAGATGAAGAAGAATAAAATAAACCTTGCTTATGAAGGAGAAATTACTCATCAAATAACCAAGGCATTTACTTCACTGACAGAAAACAACATGAACATCGATAACGACCCGAATTCTGTTCAGAAGAAGGTTTTTCATGTCATGGTTGAGTGCTTACAAAACATCAGCAAACATGCCGAAAACAGGCATGATATTATTTCATCAAAAGACGGAAGAGGAATCTTCCTTGTAAGCAAAGATGAAGATGAATACAACATTACAACCGGAAACGTTGTGAAAACGAAAAGCGTTCCCGATTTGAAAAAAATGTTGGAAAACATCAACAACCTTGACAAAGAAGGGCTTAAAAATCTTTACAAACAACAAATGAGAGAAGGAAGACTATCTCCAAAAGGAGGAGCAGGTCTCGGCTTTATTGATATTGCCCGTAAAACAGGTGAAAAATTAATATATTCATTCCTCGAAATAGACGAAAGCAATGCTTTTTTTGTATTAACATCAACAATCTCAAGAGAAAAATAAAAATTTAGAATATGAAAGTAATAAAAATACACGGAACAGACGATACTCCTCAAGTTATATTAGACGCAACACCTGAAACACCTCATTTGGAAATTTCAGGAAGATCGTTGCCCGAAGACGTAGTTACATTCTATGCTCCTATCATTGAATGGTTGGAAGAATATGCAGGAGCTCCTTTGGGAAAAACAGTTTTCAACTTCAAACTGGAATATTTTAACACTGCTTCGTCTAAACTTCTTTTAGATATTCTTCTTAAACTTGAAGATATTCACGAAGACGGACACGAAGTGCTTGTTAAATGGCATTATCCGGATGATGACGAAGATATGGAAGAAGCCGGACAAGAATATGCTGACATAGTTGAAGTGCCGTTTGAACAAGTTAGTTATTCAATTGATTAATTTTCTTTATCAATTTAAAACCCCAAAAAGTTCAAAAAACATTAAAAAATGAGTGAAGAGATATTAAAAGCCCTCATGCAACTTTTTGCAATCATTGCAAAACAAGATGCAGGAGTTGAAACAAAAGAAGTTACTTATGTAGAAACTTTCTTGACCTCACAACTTAGTGAAGATCAAGTTAAAGAATACATGTCTCTTTTTCTTAAAAAAGCTGAACTCGAAGAAAAAAAAATAGGGAAAAGCACTCTCACCAAAGTTGGCGATTCTGTTAGAGTTCTTGGCATCTGCAGAAAAATCAACAAAACACTTAATCAAAAACAAAAAGTTGTAGTTTTAGTAAGACTTTTTGAACTTATAAACTCAGAAAAAAAATTCTCGGAACAAAGATTGGCAATTATTAACACAGTTGCCGATGTTTTTAATATTGATAAAAAAGAATTCCTCGAAATAGAAAAATTCGTTATTAAAGAAGATTTTAAAGAATTAGACTCCGAATCAATTTTAATAATTAACGACAAAGATTTTAATTTTGAACATTCCAAAAAAATAGAAACAGAATCACTACACGGAAGTGTGATAATTCTTCAAATAAAAAGCGCCGAATTATATTTTCTTAAATACACAGGAAAACAAGATGTTTTTCTGAATGCCACAAGTGTTTACAACAACAGAATTTACCTTTTTGCACCCGGAAGCACAATAAAACTCCCGAAAGGAAAACCGGTATATTATTCCGATATTGTTGCTCATTTCATGTCAAATCTTGAAATCTCCAAACTTTCATTTAACGTAAACGATATCGGATACGTTTTTAAAACAGGAGATACAGGACTTAGAAACATAAGTTTTTCTGTTGAACACGGAAAACTCGTAGGAATTATGGGAGCCAGCGGTTCAGGAAAAACTACTCTTGTGAACACATTAGCCGGAATTGTAGCACCCACAACCGGCGAAATTCTTATTAACAATATAAATCTTCACACAGAAAAAGAAAAACTCGAAGGAATTATTGGTTACATTCCTCAAGACGACTTACTTATAGAAGAACTTACAGTTTTTCAAAACCTTTATTATAACGCAAAACTTTGTTTTAAAGATAAAAATGAAGAAGAAATAAGTTCATTGGTAAATAAAACACTAAAAGATTTGGGACTTTTTGAAAAGAAAGACCTAAAAGTGGGAAATTCAATGAACAAAACTATTAGCGGCGGACAAAGAAAAAGACTTAATATTGCTCTGGAATTAATCAGAGAACCTGCAATACTTTTTGTTGACGAACCAACATCCGGACTGTCATCAAGAGACTCCGAAAATGTTATGGATTTACTCAGCGAGTTAACCCAAAAAGGAAAACTCATATTTGTTGTAATACATCAACCTTCGTCAGAAATATACAAAATGTTCGACAGAATGTTAATTTTGGATCAAGGCGGATACATGATTTATTTTGGAAATCCTGTTGAAGCAATCGTATTTTTCAAACGAATAGATAATCAAATTAACAGCGATATCGGAGAATGCGGAACTTGCGGAAATGTTACCCCCGAATTAATGTTCAACATAATTGAATCCCAGGTAGTTGATGAATTTGGTAATTATACCGATTTAAGAAAAATTTCGCCTCCGCAATGGGAAAATCATTTTAAAACAAAAGTTGAACAAGAAATAATCGAACCCGTTAAAGAAGAACCGGAGTCGACATTAAAAATTCCAAATAAATTCAAACAATTTAGAATATTTTTGACCAGAGACGTTCTATCAAAAATTAGCAATACACAATATATTGTACTAAATTTATTGGAAGCTCCTTTACTTGGTTTTATTCTTGCATATCTTATAAGATATATTGCCGACCCGAATTCAAAAAAATACGTTTTCTACGACAATGAAAATATTCCTCCATATATTTTTATGAGTATTGTAGTTGCTCTTTTCTTGGGACTTACAGTGAGTGCCGAAGAAATTTTTAGAGACAGAAAAATTCTTGTAAGAGAAAAATTCTTAAACTTAAGCAGAGCATCATATTTACTTTCAAAAATTCTTATTCTCACAGCAATATCAGCCATTCAAGCACTCTTATTTGTTGCAATCGGAAACAGTATTTTAGGAATCAGCGGAATGTATTTCCAATATTGGATAGTATTATTTTCGGTATTTGTTTTTGCAAATTTAATGGGATTAAACATTTCATCGGCATTCAATTCCGCAGTTACAATTTACATATTAATACCGCTTTTGATGATTCCTCAAATGTCATTGGGCGGAGCAATGTTTAGTTTCAGCAAACTGAACAGAACAATTGGAAGTGTTGATAAAGTTCCGGTAATTGCAGATATAATGTCGTCGCGATGGGCTTATGAAGCATTAATGGTTGAACAATTCAAAAATAATGAATTCGAAAACCAATATTTTGAATACGACCAAATAAAAAGTAATGCAAACTTCAATCAAGATAAACTTATTCCAAAATTAATAGAAAGTGTTGACGCTCTTGAAATATTGGAAGAAGAACTTATTGATAATAAAGCAAAGAAAGATTCAATAAACATCGAAAAAACAAAAGAATTATCTCTTTTAAAATATCAAATAGAAATTCAAAATATAAAAGTTCTTGAAACAATTGAAACACTTAAAGATTACAAATCCGGCAAAAGCGGTAAAAAAATAGATTTAAACCCTTCATATAACGGATTTTTCTTTTTAGAAGAAAGGGCACAAACAATAAAAGATTCACTAATTGTTCCCGATGTTTTAATTAGCAGCCTCAATATAAAAGACTACAAAGCAGAAAATCAAGGTATAAAAGTTTATGAATATCTTCAAGCATGGAAAAGATTTTATGTTGCAATTTATTCAGATATTAACATAATAAAAGAAGCTCTAAGAGACTATCAAAACTCAAAATCTAAGGGTTATTACAACAGATTTAGAGATAAATATCATAACGAACATCTCGATGATATTGTTAGAAATGTGTATGAAAAAAATAAAATTCTTAGATTTAACGATAAACTCGTTCGACAAGAAGAACCAATTTTCTTGGAACCCGACAATTCAAGTTATATAGGAATTAGAGCACATTTTTATTCGCCGCGAAAATATTTTTTCGGTAAATATTACGATACTTTCTCATTTAACATAATAGCAATTTGGATAATGACGTTATTATTATATGTTCCGCTTTATTATGAACATTTAAGAAAAATAATAAATTTCTTTGGAGATATTAAAATTCCGAAATATTTTAAATCGAAAAAAGATGTAACTATACAAATCCAAAAGCTTATTGAAACAGACGAATCAGATGAAATTGACAAAAATGAAAAGTAGAATTTTTTCGTATTTTATTTTTTAATATCTTTGAAAAATATTTTTTTAAACTCAAAGTATCATTCAAATTATGAACTTAAGACTTATATATATTTTAATACTCGCTTTAGCAATAATTACATCTTGCAAACCGGACGAAGGAAAAATTGACGGTCCGGACACAACAACTACACAGCCTAAAGACAATATTGACGTTACGGCAATTAACAGAATTATTGAAAGTTTTTCATCACCAATTGAAATGGCGGCTTCTATAAAAGACATGAACGCTCCATATTCAAAGAAAAACTTAGTTAATTCCGATTCTGTTTCAAACTTCGATTCAAACTTTAAAAAAGCTTTAGGATTAGGAATGCTTAGTGCCGATTTAGGTTATTTAAATGTTTACAACAGAACAAATGAAATAGTTGAATATCTCACAGTTATCAAAAGATTATCCGACGATTTAGACATTGACCAATATTTTGATTTTCAAACACTTAAAAGACTCGCAACTAATAACGACAACTTAGATTCTTTGATGTTTTTATCCGTAAACAGCTATCATAATATGGATAAACACCTTAGAGAAACCAGAAGAAGCGATATGAGTGCTTTAATGGTAACAGGTGTTTGGTTGGAAGGACTTTATTTAGCTTGCAAAATTAATGCACTTGCACCTTCCGAAGAACTTAAAAACAGAATCGGACAACAAAGAGCAATTCTTAGCGATTTGGTTTTAGTTTTAAAATTTTTCGAAAAAAGCCCGCACTTCAAACAACTTATTAAAGAATTTGAAATACTTCAAGAATATTATGAAGGTGTAACTATAACTGTTGAAATTGGAGAATCAAAAGGATATTACGACGAAGACAGCGTTTGGATTGTAGACGCTGGCGAAAAAACAATTGTAAACATCACTGACGAACAATTACAAGACATTTCAAATCAAATAATTAAAATTCGTAACAAATTAATTTCATTATAATATGAAGAAGTTAGCCATAATAATTGTATTAACAAGTTTATTTACTCTTGCATTTGAATATTCTGCACAAGCACAATGCAAGCAACAATTTGTATACACATGCGCTCGTAAAGGCGGAAATGCCATTTACTTAAAAGACTTTAACACTAAGTTAAAAAATGACACAAAAACTGCCGACAACGGAACAAGATGGACAACTGTTCTTAATGAAGGAATCAGATACAGATTTATTCTTTGCATACCCGAAGCAGAAGATAACGATATTATCATGACTTTGTATGACAGCCAACATCCGGAAAAAACAAAACCGTGGAACTCTACCGAAGGCGGTAAAGAAATGTTCGACTTTATTTGTCGACGTTCCGGAATGTATTACATTTCAATAAGATATACCGACGATTCTAAAAAGCGGAAAACTTGTGCTGTAGGAATACAAGCATTTGTAGGAAAAAACCAATAAAAAAAAGGTAAGTTTAACTTACCTTTTTTTATATTTTCAACTTCTCTGTCAAGAAAATATTATCAATAAGCATTTTCTTATCTACAGCTTTACACATATCATAAATTGTTAATAAAGCTACACTTACACCGGTTAACGCTTCCATTTCAACACCGGTTTGTCCAATACATTTTACTTCACAGGTAACAAAAACGCCCGAATCGTCAACAATTGCTTTTACCGAAACTTTTGTAATAATTAACGAATGACACAAAGGAATTAAATCCGAAGTTCTTTTAGCAGCCTGAATTCCGGCAATTTCTGCCACAGTTAGAACATCGCCTTTTTTCATTTCGTTATCGGCAATTAATTTTAAAGTTTCTTTATTTAAATTGATATGTCCTTGCGCTTTTGCAATTCTAATTTGATCAGGTTTATCCGAAACATCAACCATTGATGCTTTTCCGTTTTTGTCGATATGTGAAAATTCTTTCATTGTTTTATTCAGATTTTACTCTGCCGTATATTTCAGTGATATTAATTAAAAAATTTATTTTTCCTTCGGATATTATTCCGGGTTTTAGTCGCCACGACCAATTATTTCCGTTTGTTCCGGGAATATTCATTCTTGTTTCTGAACCAAAATTCAATAAATCTTGAATTGGAATAATAACTGTTTTTGCAACCGACGACCACAAAAGCCTAATTAAAGATTCTGATACATTTTTTGAGTTCTTAAAAATAAAACTTTTTACATATTTCTTTTCTTTTTTGTTTAGTTTGTCAAACCAACCTCGTATTGTGTCATTATCGTGAGTTCCGCTGTAAGCAACATAATTGTAAGAATAATTATGAGGTAAAAAACCATTTTTTGCACCTGATTCAAATGCAAATTGCAAAATTTTCATTCCGGGAAATTTATATTTTTTTCTAAGTTTTACGACATCTTCGGTAATAAAACCCAAATCCTCGGCAATAATTTTAGCATCGGGAAATATACCGTGAATTTTCTCAAAAAACTTTTCGTAAGGAACTTTTTTCCATTCACCTGTTTTAGCATCTTCAGATTCATTTTTCACAGCCCAATACTCTACAAGTCCTCTAAAATGGTCGAGACGCAAAATATCAAAAAGCTTCAAATTATGTTCCAGCCTTTTATTCCACCAATTAAAATCATTCTTTTCAAGATAATTCCAATTATAAACAGGATTTCCCCAAAGTTGACCTGTTAAACTAAAATAATCAGGAGGAACACCTGCAATTTCAACAGGTTTCAAATTTTCATCAACATAAAAATTTTCTTTTTTCGACCACAAATCGGCACTGTCGCCGGCAACATACAAGGGTAAATCGCCGAAAATTTCGATAGATTTTGAATTTGCATATTCCTTAAGTTCTTTCCATTGTGTGAAGAAGAAATATTGAATTACCTTGTTTATCAAAATTTCTTTATTAAATTTTTCTTCAAGATTTTTAATTGTTTCGTTTTCTCGGATTACAATATTTCTGTCGAATTCAGAAAAAGATTTACATCTGTAAAATTGTTTTATAGAAATAAATAAAGCATAATCGTGTAACCAATAATTATTTTCATGTTCAAAATTCATGAAATCTTTAGTAATTTCTGTATTAATAAATTCTTTTGCCAATTTTATTAAGGCAGACATTTTATAGTTTTTAACATATTCAAAATCAACTTTGTTTGAAGTAAATTTTAATTTTAAAGATTTAATATCAAAACCTAATTTTTCTAAGCTGATTAAAAAAGGATTTCCGGCAAAAGCTGAAAAAGATGAATATGGCGAATTGCCAAAACCGGTGTGTCCCAACGGTAAAATTTGCCAAACCGATTGTTTTGTTTTCGCTAAAAAATCAACAAATTCATAAGCTTCATTTCCTAAAGTTCCTATTGCTTCTTTTCCGGGCAAAGAACTTATGTGAAGCAAAATACCGCTGTTCCTAAAATGTTTGTCGTCCATAAAAATTATTTTCTTCCCGAAAGAGTTTTTGGAATTCTTCCGGATTTTATACTTTCGGATCTCAATCTTCTTCCCACAATTCTTTCAACCATTCGTCCAATATCAAGAGCTTTGTCTACATTAATTCCGGTTTCAATTCCCATTTCATCAAACATAACAAGCAAATCTTCGGAAGAAACTAATCCGGTAATATTTGGGTCGCGGTAATAATATGAGCCGGTTCCGGAAACAGGAACTCCGCTGACAAAATTTGCGGGTTGTCCGCCAATTCCGCCCATTGTGGCTTCAAAGCGAGTCATTCCTACTTGCAAAGCAGCCAAAACATTTGCTAAACCCCAGCCTCTTGTGGTATGAAAATGAACAATATGTTTTTCGGTTTCCGGAATAGCATTTAAAAGCATCGAATAATATTTATAAACTCTGTCGGGCGAAGCAGAACCGTCGTGATCGGCATGTTCAATATCGTCGGCGCCAATTGACAACCAGCGTTTTGTAAATTCAATTGCTTTATTCATATCTGTTGGTCCTTCAATTGGGCAACCCCAAATTGTGCTTACTGTTCCGTTAACTTTTATTCCGGCATCGTGAGCTTTTTGAATTGATTCTTCGGCTACTTTCCAATATTCTTCGAGTGAAAGTCCGGAGTTTTTTTGGTGATGCGATTCGCTTGTCGAAACCATCATTAAAATTCTGTCGGGTCCCCAGCCTTCATTTTTTGCTTGAATTGCTCTTTCAACAGCTTGTTCGCGAATTGTAACGGCAGTAATTTCAACTCCGCCAATTAAATCGCTCACAAGTTTGCTGTTTCTAATACCTTTCATTAAAATTTCGGCATCTTTAAACTGAGGCATTCCTTTAGGATTTCCAAAATTTGTAAGCTCAATTTTTTTGTATCCTGCCAAAATTAATTGCTCTGCAACCCAAATTTTAGCATCAGTAGGAATAAATATTTCTTCATGCTGAAATCCGTCTCTTACAGTAATATCGCCTATTTCAACCTTTTTGGGAAAATTCATATAGTATGGTTTTTAAGTTTAAAAAGAATAATAATTTTAAATCAAAATTGATTTCAACAAAAATAAAATTTTAAATAGATTATAACAAACTAAATTAAATATAAATCTATATTATTAAAAATCAATAATTTGAATTGATAATTATAAATATAAGAAAAAAAGCTATTTTTGTTGGATTTAATAAATAAATAAAAATATGGAAACCGAAAATATAAAAGCCCCAAAAGTTTGTATTAATAAATGTAAATACGATGAATTTGATTTGTGCTCGGGCTGTTACAGAACAAAAAAAGAAATTGTGGATTGGATTGATTACACTGAAAATCAAAAATTTGAAGTAATAGAAAAAATAAAAATAAGAAGACTTCCCGGAAAAAAATATACACTCTAAATATTTTTTGTAAAATTAATCAATCACAAAAATATTTATTCATATAATTTTTTAATACATCCAAGCAAAATATTAAATTTATAAAAATTTTTCATAGAAAATGTATAAAACCTTTATATTTCTGACTTTAATAATTCAACACGCAAAATTATTTGCTCAATTTGAATATAGAGGAAACGTGTTTTATTCTTATGAAGAAAATATTACCATTTATCTTGAAGCAAATTTTGAATCGAGAAAATCGGCAAACAAAGAAGATTATATATATTCACTATTAAGAGTTTACGAAGACAAAGACAATAATAATGTTGAAATTTTAAATGCAGATTTGTCAGAAATAAATTCAGATAAAAGTTTTACATGCACAATTGCCGACAATTACCAAAAAAACACCCGAAAATTTATTGTTATAAAACAAAAATATCAATTTTATGTTTTCGATATTAGAAAAAGAAAACTTGTAGGACCATTTAAACCTAAATTTTGGGGAGTAACAAATGATGCAAACGCCGGAATAATTTCAAACATAAAAATTTCTGAAAACGGAAATTTGATTTACGGTTCCATTACCGAAAGCGGCGGTTTTCTTTATAATGTTTGCGATATTTCAAATCCTTACGAAATAATTTCTTCAAATCTACCATTTTTAACAACCGGAAGATTTTATGAAATAAAGAATTGCAACGACGATTTTTATTCGGGAATATATGTTCTTGAAGAATACGGCAATATGATTTTCAACGAAATAATCAGCAACAAAAAATTAAATCCTGTTGATAATTCAAAAATCAAGGAATTATCAGAAGACGAAAAAGAAGATATAATTATGAATATCACCTTAAATCGAAGCAGATATATTATTTTGGAAGATATTTCAAGTGAAAAATTAAAGTATATTGTAATTGATATTTTCACGGGAAATATTGTAAATTTGCCGGAAAATGAAAGCTTTGCAGATAAAAAAAGTGTATATCAATATATAGACAAATAAAATGTTAAAAGATTTAATATTAAAAAATAGGACATATCGCAGATTTTTTCAGGAACACAAAATAAGTGAACAAGAATTAATAGAATTAATAGATTTAGCAAGACTTTCGGCTTCTCCGAGAAATCAGCAGGCATTAAAATTTATGATTTCGTGCGAACCCGAAAAAAATCAAGAAATATTCCAAACATTAGCATGGGCGGGAGCTTTGCCGGAATGGAACGGACCCGAAGAAGGTGAAAAACCGTCGGCATATATTATTATTCTTGGCGATAAAGAAATTGTTCCGGACGGAAAAATTGCTTATAACGAAGCAGCTTTTGGAATTGCGGCACAATCAATTATGCTTGGTGCAACAGAAAAAGAACTTGGCGGTTGTATGATTGCAAATATTAAAAGAAATATTCTAAGAGAAAATCTTAAAATTAACGAACGTTATGAAATACTTTTGGTTTTGGCAATCGGTAAACCAAAAGAAAAAGTGTTTTTGACCGAAATGCCTGTCGACGGAAATTTTAAATATTTCAGAGATGAAAATCAAAATCATTTTGTACCAAAAAGAAATATTGACGAAATTATTATAAATTAATGAAGATGGATTCATTCTCATATACAATACTTTTCATAGTTTCATTAACACTTTTGGCATCTTTTTCGCGAAGGAAAAAACGTGACAGATGTCTGAAATATTTTTCCGGCTCACCAATAACACTCGAAAGAATAAACGGAGAAATTACGGCAAAAGGAGTTTTAAAAGTTGAAAGCACCGGATTAGAATTAAAATACATTGAAAGAATTCAAAAAACTGCACAAATTATTGAATCTTCATTTATTTTTTATAAATATGAGTTCGACCAAATTCAAGCAATAATAAGATATGTAGACGATTTAAGTGATTTGGCTAAAATAAAACGAATAAAAACATTGCAAAAACTTTCGCATCATTCATTTTCAAAAAAATTTTGGAGAATGTTCTTAAGTTTTTTCAAAATTTTAAAAGATTCTTTAAATGAAATTGTTAGTGCAATGGCATTACAATTTCAAAAAACTTCATCGGGAATGGTTTTTAAAACACAAGACAGTTTTGTGAAAAAACTAAATTCCGAATTGTTAGAATCAGTTGGCTCGGCTCACGAACCGTTAATTGAAAAATATATTGGCAAACGTGTTGTATTTGAACTTATTAAAGATGAAAAATTATACAAATATTCAGGTATTTTGAAAGATTATACAACGTCATTTATTCAACTTATGGATGTATTATATAAAACAGAAGATGAAAATATTGCGATGAATTGCGATATAATTATTCCACAAAAGCTTGGAATAATAAGACATTTTGGCCAAATTACCGAAGTAAAAAAATATCCGTTTGTAAATGAAGCTTCAAATTTTAATGAAAAAATAAAAAATGTTTCTTTCAGAAAACGAAAAAACGAAAGAGAAAATCCAATAACAGAATAATTAAAAAAAAATGAGCACAAAATCAAAGAAAAACATAGCCGTAATTTCCGGAGGATTTTCTTCCGAATTTTATATTTCGCTGAAATCGGGCGAAGCAATTGCTTCAAATATCGACAAAGAAAAATATAATGTTTATTCAGTTCAAATTAAAAAAGATGAATGGATACTCACAAACGACCTGAATTGCGGAATTGTTATCAACAAAAACGATTTTAGTTTTAGCGACAACGGACAAAAAACAAAATTCGACTGCGTTGTTTCGGCAATTCACGGAACTCCGGGCGAAGACGGACTTTTGCAAGGATATTTTGATATGCTTGATATTCCATACGTTGGCAGCGGAGTTTTAACTTCTTCAATAACTTTTAACAAATTTTATTGCAACAATTATTTACGAAATTTCAAAAACATAAATATTTCCGATTCCGTTCTCATTACAAAAGGTCAGAATATCGACACGAAAAATATTATTGAAAAAGTCGGACTTCCATGTTTTGTTAAGCCAAACGCAGGCGGTTCGAGCTTTGGAGTTACAAAAGCAAAAAAAGAAGAAGACATTATTCCGGCAATAGAAACAGCATTTAAAGAATCCGACCAAGTAATAATTGAACGATTTGCAAAAGGCGATGAAATTCAATGCGGTATTTTTAAAATAAAAGGAAAAGAATACAAACTTCCGCTTGTAGAAATTGTTAGTAAAAACGAGTTTTTTGATTATCAGGCAAAATACGACCCAAATTTTTGTGAAGAAATTATTCCTGCAAGAATATCGGAAGAATTAACTTTAAAATGTCAAAAAATTACATCTGAAATTTACGATGCGCTTCATTGTAAAGGAATTGTGAGAATGGATTTTATATTGAAAGACAACGAATTTTGGTTTTTGGAAGTAAATACAATTCCGGGAATGACAAACGAAAGCCTTGTTCCTCAGATGATTAAAAAATCGGGAATGACAATTAAAGAAGTTATGACAATTTTGATTGAAGACACACTTAATAATGAAATTTCAATTTAAAAATATAGGCAGTATAAAAAATTTACTGCCTTTTTATGTATTTTTCACTTTACTTACATTTTTTGTTTCAAATAATATTTTTTTTTGGGACACAGTTCAACTTGCCTCAAAACAAGCACATTATTTTTACGAAAACAACTTTTCCGATTTCCTTTTGCCCGAAATTATCGACAGCGGACATATTCCAGGATTTGGAATTTACATTGCTTTTATCTGGAAAATTTTCGGTAAAACGCTATTTGTAAGCCATTTTGCAATGCTTCCGTTTTTATTCGGAATAGTTTTTCAAGCCCATAAATTGATAAAAAATTATATTGACGAAAAATACCAAATTTATGTTTTAATACTTTTGCTTGCCGACCCAACATTTTTGGGACAAGCAACACTTGTTTCGCCCGATATTGTTTTGATGTTCATGCTTTTGGGAGCAATAAACAGTGTAATTTCAAATAAAAACAGTTTAAAATCGATATTTATTTCCGGGCTTTTTCTCGTTAGCATGCGAGGAATGATGACTGCTTTGGCCGTTTTACTTTTCGATTTGGCAATTAACATCAGAAAAGAAAATTTTAAAAATATTGCAATTCAAATTATTAAAAAATCTGTAGCATATATTCCGGCTTTATTAATTTTTATATTTTACGCAATTTATCATTTTCAGAAAAAAAATTGGTTTGCTTTTCACGAAAATTCGCCTTGGTCTGAAAATTTTAAACATGCCGATTTTCAAGGTTTCATAAAAAATATAGCAATATTAATTTGGAGAATTATAGATTTTGGAAGAATCATTTTATGGACTTTCGGAACTTTTATCTTTATAAAATATTTCAATAAAATAATAAAAAATCAAAAATCAAAAGAAATATTTTTACTTTTCATATTCACATTTATTACCCTGACATACAGCTTTTTAACATACAACAGTTTAAACGGACACAGATACATTTTGCCTTTTCTTTTAATTTTTTCTTTATTTGCAGGATTTTTAATTTTCAATTTTATAAATAAAGAAAAAATAAAGTTCTTACTTTTTGCAATAATTTTAACCGGTTTGTTAAGCGGAAATCTTTGGATTTACCCCAAAAAAATTTCTCAAGGTTGGGATTCGTCATTGGCTCAACTAAATTATTTTAAATTGAGAAAAAATATGATTGGTTACATGCAAAAAGAAAACATTAAAATTACCGAAACCGGTTGCACATTTCCAAATATTGCTCAAACAAAATATCTTGAGCTTAATGAAGACACAACCGCTTTTGCAAACTTAAACACAGAAGAAAACAAATATATTTTATACTCAAATATTTACAACGATTTTTCCAAAGAAAACATCATAAAAATAAGAGAAAATTACACTAAAATTAAATCTTATAAATCAAATGGTGTTTTTTTAGAATTATATAAAAAACAAAAAAATGAATGATGCTGGTAAAATTTTAATTTACAGAACTCCAAAAGGAAATACGAAAATTGATGTCCTACTGCAAAATGAAACTATTTGGCTTAATCAAAAACAAATATCCGAATTATTTCAAACTACAGTTCCAAATGTGAATATGCACATTAAAAACATTATTGAAGAAGGTGAATTAGAGAAAGTTTCAACTATTCAGAATTTCTTAATAGTTCAAAAAGAAGGCAAAAGAAGTGTAAAGTTACATGCAAAAAGAAAACATTAAAATTACCGAAACCGGTTGCACATTTCCAAATATTGCTCAAACAAAATATCTTGAGCTTAATGAAGACACAACCGCTTTTGCAAACTTAAACACAGAAGAAAACAAATATATTTTATACTCAAATATTTACAACGATTTTTCGGAAAAAGACATCAATAAAATAAGAAAAAATTACATTAAAATAAAATCTTATAAATCGTTAGGTGTTTTTTTAGAATTATATAAAAACAAAAAAAATGAATCTCGAAAAATTATATCAAAAAGCAATAAATCAAGAATTCCTTTCAATTGAAGAAGGACTTTTTCTTTACAACACTGCTCCTACTGCCGAACTTGCATTTATTGGAAACGAGCTCAGAAAGAAAAATCAAAATCCCGAAACTCTGAATAAAGTTGGTTGGATAATTGACAGAAACGTAAACATTACAAATGTTTGCATTGCTCAATGTCAGTTTTGCAATTTCTATCGTCGACCAAATGCTCCGGATATTTATATCACAACAATTGACGAATATAAAGAAAAAATTAAAGTTTTGAAAGAATTTGGAGGAAATCAGCTTTTATTGCAAGGCGGACTTCACCCAAAATTAGGGCTTGAATTTTACAAAAAACTATTTTCGGATTTAAAAGAAATTGCTCCCGATGTTAAACTTCATGCACTCGGACCTGCTGAAATTCATCACATTGCTCGACTTACAAAAACCGATTACAGAACAGTTTTAATTGAACTTACAAAATCGGGTCTCGACAGTTTGCCCGGAGCCGGCGCCGAAATATTAAACGACAGAGTTAGAAATACCGTTTCAAAAGGAAAATGCACCGCTCAACAATGGCTCGACGTAATGAAAGAAGCACACAAACTAAAAATTACCACATCGGCAACAATGATGTTCGGACACATAGAAACTCGCTATGAAAGAATAGAACATTTTGTAAAACTCAGAGAAGTTCAAGCCGAAAAACCGAACGATTCGGAAGGATTTACAACATTTATTCCTTGGCCTTTTCAGGACGAAGGAACAGAATTAAATCAAGAATCGGGAGTTACAAACACTGTTACAACCGATGAATATATAAGAACTATTGCAATTGCAAGAATTATGATGCCGAATATTAAAAACATACAAGCTTCGTGGCTCACAGTCGGAAAAAATACAGGTCAAATTAGTCTTCACAGCGGAGCAAACGATTTTGGTTCAATAATGATTGAAGAAAATGTAGTTTCGGTTGCCGGAGCAACACAAACATTTAACGCCAAGGAAATTCAAGAAGCAATAATAGAGTCGGGATTCACGCCTGCATACAGAAATCAAAAATACGAATATCAGAATTAAAAAAATCGGATAAAATCTATCAAAATAATTTTCATAAAACATTGTTTTATACTATATTGCAAAAATATATTTTGTGATGAAATAATATTGTAACAAAAATATTCTTCTGCCAAATAAATATAAACTGTATCTTAATCAAGAATAACTGTTAAAATGAAAAAACTTTTTGAATATTTCAAACCCAAAGGTGAATTGAGTTTTTTTGAAACTCAAAAGATTAAAGCATTTATAACAATTATTTTAATTATAATAACATTTATTTTAGTCCTTTTTACAGAATATACACTAAACAGCACAGCAAATACATCAACAGTTTTAAAAATTTTGCCGCTTGGAGCAATTTTTGCGTTTAGTGAATTATTAATACTAAAAAAATACGGAATAAATGTTGCCGGAAATATATTAACAACCGGCTTCATATTATTAATTGCAATTCCTTTAAATAAATTTGATTTAAATATTTCAATAATAATAAAATACACACAAGGTTTTTATCTAATATTGGCAGTTTTAACAATTGGAGCATTATTCTCAACAAAAAAAATGATTTTTGTGAATGCTTTAATAATTTTAATAACAACAACCCGCGGTTACATATTTGCGATAGACCAATTACCCGCTGAAAAAGAGATGCTTACTGCAGGATTTATTTTTCATTCAATCTCAGTTGTTATAATTTCTATTATAATATTCTCAACAATAAAATTTTCTGAAAATGCAATTAAACTTGCAAATAATGATGCAGAATTAAACAGAAAACAAAATAAAATTTTATTAGATTTAGTTTCCGGAATAAAAATAAGTTCATTAGAAATATTCCAAGCAGGCGAACAATTATCTTCTGTATCACAACAAATTTCTCTGCGAGCAGAAGAGCAGGATTCTGCTACTGATATTATATCTATGGCTCTTGAGCACATGTCGGCAACAATAAGTTCAAATACCGAAATTGCCGAAAAAACCGGACAAATTTCCGAAAAATCGGCAAACGATATAAAAGAAAGCAATAAATTATTTGTAGAAACAATCAATTCCGTTAATAATATCAGCAGTAAAATAAATATAATTCAAGATATTTCATTTCAAACAAATATATTATCGTTAAACGCATCAATAGAAGCCGCAAAAGCAGGCGAAAAAGGCAAAGGATTTTCGGTTGTTGCACAAGAAGTTAGAATGCTTGCCGAAAAATCAAAAAAAGAATCGGAACAAATAAACGAATTATCAAACAACGGAAAAAAAGTATCAAAACTTGCAGGCGATAAAATGGAAAAAGTAGTTGGAGAAATAATAAAAAGTGCTTCTTTGGTAAATGAAATTGTTGTTGCAGGAAAAAATCAAATTATAGAAATTCAAGCAATAAACCAATCATTTAAACAACTAGCAACAATAACATCGGGAAATTCTTCGGCGGCAGAAGAAATGTCAGTTTCGGCAGAACAATTATCGGCTCAGGCAGAACATTTAAAAAACTTAATAAGCAATTTTAATGAAAATAATTTAGTTGATAATTTGTAAATATTCCAAAAAAAACACAAAATATCTTAAAATTTTTGAAAATATTAAATTTGCCAACAGTTGATTTATCAGCCACTTATAAAATTCAAAAAAAAAATTGGTCAAATAATCACCAATATATTTGCTCCATATTAAAATATAACTACCTTTGTTTCTTTTAAAATAATACGTTTAACAAATGAAAAATGGAACAGTAAAATTCTTCAACGAATCTAAAGGATTTGGATTTGTAACTGAAGAAAATTCAAAAAAAGAGTATTTCGTACACGTTTCGGGTTTAATTGATGAAATCAGAGAAGGCGATCAAGTAGAGTTTGAATTACAAGAAGGAAAAAAAGGATTAAATGCAGTAAACGTTAAAGTAATTTAATTTTTACTGAATATTTTTCTTAGTCAAAGTACAGCCTGTTAGAAATAACAGGCTTTTTTTGTGTTTAAAAATTATAAATTTACAATTTAAAAGAAATCATAAAAACAAATGAATATCCAACCAAAAAGACCAGAACCAATTATTTCCGAAATTGATGTTGTTACTTTTCACAAAAACTCAAATATTAAAGATACTTTAGAAGCAATTCTCGAAGGCGAATATATTTTAATAGTTGACTTTTACAGTTCCGGACTTCTTCTTATTAACGAACTTAAAAAATATTTGAGGAAGAAAAATACTCAAACAAATTTCCACAATCAAAGAAATTTTCGTAATACTTTTCAGAATCTTTCAAATAAAATTTTATTAGATATTTCAAATAATAAATTAAGCGTAAAAAAATCGCCCGAAATTGGTTGGTTAAAAAAATTATATCCCGATATAAAAGATTTTGCACTTCCTTTTCCTAAAGTTCAAGGCTTAAACAGCGCTTGGCAATGGTATGAAAAAGGAGTTTTTATACCAATTTTAAAAACAAAAATTTATCCTTATTACGGAACCTATTTCCCCACTCGATTTGAGCATTTAGAACTTTTTGAAGAATGGCTTTTAAATTATGAAGGAGAAAAAAATTCGGCAATTGATATTGGAATCGGCAGCGGAATTTTATCGTTTCTAATGGCAAATCATAATTTTAAAAATATTACAGGAACAGATACAAATCCAAATTCAATTATCGGAATAAAAGAATTTATTGCCAAAAACCCGGAATATTCAAATATAAATTTAAAATTAGGAAATCTTTTTGCCGATATTGACACAAGCACAGATCTTATTGTTTTTAATCCGCCTTGGTTGCCATCGAAAAACGAAATTAACGGTTTGGATAATGCGATTTATTACGACAAAAATCTTTTTTCCGATTTCTTTTCTGAAGCAAAAAAACATTTGAACACTGAAGGAAAAATTGCAATATTATTTTCAAATTTATCACAAATAACAAATCTTTCAAACACAAATCCAATTGAAGAAGAAATAAATAACGGAGGAAATTTTAAGAAAGATTTATTGATAAAAAAATCGGTAAAACCGGCATCTGAAAAAACTAAAAGAGATTTGAACCGAAGAGCCGACGAAATTGTGGAATTGTGGATTCTTTCACATAAATAGTTCAAAAATTTGAACAATATTAACAAAGTTTTTTTTAAGAATTCCGACCAAACCAAATAAAAAAAATTCCTTAAAAATGATTTTATCCAATTAAATGCCTTAACTTTATTTTAAGAAAAAATAATAGAATAATTTCCTAAAATAAATACTAAAGTCATGAACGGAACATTAATGCAATATTTCCATTGGTATTCGCCTGCCGACAAATTATTATGGAAAAGAGTTAAAGAAAATGCGAAGAAACTTTCTGATGCAGGAATTACTGCACTTTGGTTACCGCCTTGTTTCAAAGCAAATTCCGGAGCAAATGATGTCGGTTACGGAGTTTATGACTTATATGATTTAGGAGAATTCGACCAAAAAGGTTCAATTCCTACAAAATACGGAACAAAAAACGAGTATTTGGAAGCAGTTCAAGAAGCACACAAATACGGAATTCAAATTTATGCCGATATTGTTCTAAACCACAAAGCCGGAGCCGAAGATATCGAACGTGTTGAAGCAAGAAGAGTATATTTCGATAACAGAAATGTAGAATACGGCGAACCTGTATTTATTGACGCTTGGACATCTTTTAAATTTCCGGGAAGAAACGGAAAATATTCAAAATTTCAGTGGTTTTGGAAACATTTCGACGGTGTAGATTGGGACGAAAATGCTAAAGAAAAAGCAATTTTCAAACTTATAGGAAGAGATTCGCAATGGGAAGAAATTCTTGACCCTGAACTTGGAAATTACGATTATTTAATGTTTGCCGATATAGATTTTAACGACAAAGATGTAAACGCTGAACTACGAACTTGGGGAAAATGGTTTGTTGAATTTACCGGAATTGACGGTTTTAGATTAGATGCAATAAAACATATAAAATTCGATTTCTTCAAACATTGGCTAAACGACGTTAGACATTCCACACAAAAAGAACTTTTTACAGTTGGCGAATACTGGAATTATAATCTCAATATTTTACTTTTATATCTTGAAAAATCAGATTATAAAATGTCATTATTCGACGCACCTCTACATTTAAATTTTCATCAGGCCTCAAAAAGCGGAAACGAATATGATTTACGAAAAATTTTTGATAATACATTAGTCAAATCACAGCCGCTTTTTGCAGTTACTTTAGTCGAAAATCACGACACACAACCGCTTCAATCACTTGAAAGTCCGGTGGAATATTGGTTTAAACCGCTGGCTTACGCTTTAATTTTATTGAGAAACACAGGTTATCCGTGTATATTTTTTCCTGATTTTTACGGTGCAAAATATCGCGACAAAGGAAAAGACGGAAACGAATATGACATTGATATAGCACCTGTAGAAAAACTCGAATTATTACTCAAAGCCAGAAAAAATTTTGCTTACGGAACTCAACACAATTATTTGGATCATCCGAATGTAATAGGTTGGACAAGAGAAGGCGAAACAAACATCGAAAATTCCGGAATTGCAGTATTAATGAGCAACGGCGATGAAGGCTGGAAATGGATGTATATTGGTAAACAACACGCCGGTAAAACATTCTATGATTTAACTGGAAACTATTCCGAAACAACGATTATTAACGATGACGGTTGGGGACAATTTAAAACAAAATCACGTTCTGTTTCGGTTTGGGCAAACAAAATCAATAAAGTAAATAAAGGTATTAAAGAAGAATAAAATAAATTTCAATTTATTCTGTTATTTAGTATATCTAAAAATATGAATAAATGAAGAAGATTTCAATTTCAATTTTAAGTTCGGTAATAATAATTACATTTTTTATGCTTGCAGTTTCATGCGAAAAAGAAGATGGAAACGAAACAAATATTAGCAGTTATGATGCAACAGAAAGTCATAATACAGGTGAAGTTTGTATGCAATGCCATATTAGCGGCGGCGACGGCGAAGGCTGGTTCACGGCGGCAGGAAGTATTTATAATTTACAGTCGACAATATTTCCAAATGCAACCGTAAGATTTTATACCGGCCAAGACGGAACCGGAACACTTGTGAAAACAATAGAAGCCGATGCAAACGGTAATTTTTATACAACCGAAGATATAAATTTTGGAAGCGGATTATACGTTGTAATTGAAGGAACTTCAGGAGTTTTTACAAAAATGAACTCGATTCTCACAACCGGAAATTGCAACAATTGTCACGGAAATTCTGTTGATAATATTTGGGTTGAATAAAAAATAATTATCATTTCTAATTATATAAAAACTAAATAAATACATAAAAATATTACTAAAAGTAACAGAAAAATAAAAGATTCTGTTACTTTTTTTTATTCAATTTTTCAAATAAAAATATTTTTAAAAGTAAATTTTTCCAAACATTTTTTAAATTGTTAATTCAATTTTATATATTTGTTGGTTAAGACAAAAAACTAATTGTTAACAAATGAAAATCAGAGGTAAAATATTCATTTCGGTAATGACAACAGCATTACTTTTTTTCTTATCAGTATTTATTTACCTCGGTTGGAATTACAGGAAAAACTCAATTAACGAAGCATTCAGGCTTGCCGACTCATTTGCTCAACAATCTGCATTAAAATCAAAATCAATTCTTGATAATGATATTTCTTCTGTTAGAACTCTTGCCAATATTTTTCAAGAATTTATAAAAACCGAAAAAAGCACTGTAACAGGTAAATATCCGTTAATGCAAAAAACTGTTTTGCAATCAAACCAAAGATTTTTATCTGTTTGGGCATCGTGGGAATTTTCTGCAATTGACAAAAATTATGTTAAAACTTTTGGTCGACAAAGGGTAATAATGCTTAAAGAACGATCCGGAAAAATAATTGAAACCGTTGATACTCTTAATATGAACGGTGATGACCTAAAAAGTTTGTATTATAAAATAAAAATAAATAAAGGAAATGAATTTGCATTAAATCCATATTATTTCAAATATAAATCAACCGATTTAAAAGATTCAATTCTTGAAACAAGCTTGGTAGTTAAGATTTTCACCGAAAACAAACTTGCAGCTTTAATAGCTGTTGACGTTGCCTTACCCGAATTACAAAACATAACAAATACAGAACTTCCTTTCGACAGCAGTTCTATATTTTTAGTAGCAAACAACGGAACTTTTATTTCTCATCAGAAACAAGAATTCACAGGAATGTATATAGATTCATTTTTCAACTATAATCATTCCGAAATAGATATTGCCGAAAATATTAAAACCGGAAAAAATTTCTCGTTTAAAAACCTTGATGAAGACGGAGAAATTATCGGTTACACTACTTTTGCACCGATAATTATTGGTAATTCCAAAGAACCTTGGGTATTGGGAATAACTGTTCCTATTGAATCTATTACAAAAAATGCTGTTAAAAATTTTATTAACACATTACTCGTCGGTCTTTTAGGTTTTTTATTACTAACTGTTGTTATATTTTTTATTTCGGCAAATATTATTCGTCCGCTAAACCATTCGATAAATATTCTTCACGAACTGGAAACGGGAAATATCAATATAAAACATACTTTGCCCGAACAAAGAAGCGACGAAATGGGAATGATGGCAGAATCATTATCAAAACTAATAAAATCGCTTAATAACACTGCCGATTTTGCAGTAAAAATAGGAACCGGAAATTTAAACGCCGAATATGAACCGTCAGGCGATACCGACATTCTGGGAAATGCACTTTTAGAAATGAGAAACAATTTGCTGAAAGCTGAATACGACCGAAAAGACCGAATAATTGAAAATGAAAAAATTTCATGGACACAAAACGGAATTTCAATGTTTGGTGAAATTCTTCAACAACATGTTGACAATCTTGATTTACTTTCAGACAGTATTACAAAAAATCTTGTTCATTATATTAAAGCATCTCAAGGCGGATTATTTATCTATAACTCGGCAAATAAAAAACTTGAGCTTCGTTCGGCTTATGCCTACGATAAAAAGAAAAAACTACAAAGTTCGTTTGAAATAGGCGAAGGATTAGTAGGCAGATGCGCCAAAGAACAAAAATCAATTTTTATGACTGATATTCCTGAAGGATATACATTTATAAGTTCGGGATTAGGTGAAGAAAATCCGAAAGTTTTGATTCTTATTCCTCTTCTTCACGAAAATACGGTTGCAGGAGTTGTAGAATTGGCTTCGTTTAACCCTATAGAAAAATATAAAATTGAATTTGTTGAAACAATCGGACAAAGAATTGCCACAACATTCAATAATTTAAGAATTTCCGATGAAACAAACGATCTTATAAAAGATTTTCACGAACAATCCTACGAATTAGATAAATTAAAAGAAAGAGCAGACAAACTTATACTTGCAAATATTACTGCTGAAAGAACCGTTTCGGAAGTTAAAAACGAATATAAAAACATTAACGAAGCTCTTGGTTTTATTGCTACAATTTTCTATTACGACACTGACGGAAATCTTCTTGAAATGAATAGAAAAGCTGAATATATTTTTGGGAAAACAGATAGTTTAATAGGAAAAAGTCAATCGGAAATTTTCCCCGAATTAAAAGATAACAATAAATGGTACAGCCTTTTCTGGAACGATTTAAAAAACGGAAAACACAGAAAAAAAGAATTTCACTACGTTTCTAAAAATCAAGACATTTGGCTTGCCGAAACTTACTATCCTATTTTGGATTCAGACGGAAAAATTGACAAAATTATTTGTATGGGAATTGACATTACAAAACAAAAAATTCTTGAACAGAAAATATAACAATTATTTTTCTCGTTTGTAAATTAAAAAATATTATGCAAAAATTCATTCTCGCATTATTATTTGTTTCAATTAATTTTTATTCGTATTCTCAAAAAGTAAATATAAAAGGAAATGCCCTTTCATATTCGGGTGAAACCATTGAAATATATACATTTTCGGATTATGTTGTAAAAAACAAAACCGTTATTGCAAAATCGCTTGTTGACACAAAAGGAAATTTCAATTTCAATATAAACACAAAACAAACAATTCAAATATTTATTGATTTAAACGTTTTTAAAGGAATATTTTTTATTGAACCCGGAAAAAACTACGAAATAATTCTACCTCAAAAAACTCTCAAAGACGAAGAAGATTCTCAAAATCCTTATTTTGAACAAATAGAATTTTACATTTCGCAAATTTCTTCGGATAAAAAGGAATTAAACAATTTGATTATAAATTTTGATACACTCTACAACAAAGTTTACAATAACACTGTGTACTATACAAAAATTAAACAAACTTATGATTTGGAAAAAATGATTTCAAAATTGGAAAAACAAATTCCAAACTCCGACAACAGTTTTTTCAACTATTATAAAAAATACAAATTAATAACTTTAAGAAGCATTTTTTATAATACAAACCCTACAAAAATAATTAACGAAAACTTCACCAATAAACCAATTTTGTATTCAAATCCGGCTTATAACGAAACAATAGACATAGCACTTTCAAAATTAATTATCGAAACAATTAACGACTCCGCCACATTCAAAAACGAAAAAAATGATTGGCTAACACTTAATAAATCAGTTGAAAAATCGGCAGAAATATTTGCCGATACAAAACTTAGAGAATATTTAATTCTTAAAAATTTATATACTAATTTTTACAGTCACAAAGAAAATCAGAAAAACATAATTGTATTATTATATTCGTGTTTGGCACAATCAAGCATTGAAATTCACAAACAAATTGCCGAAAATTTTATAAATAAAGCAGGAAATTTAATTATAAATGAACAAGTTCCAAATTTCAATTTAAAAAATAAAGACAATCAAAATTTGAGTTTAAAAGATTTTTCGGGGAAATTTATTTATTTGAGTTTTTCAAATAAAAGCAGTTATTCGGCTCAAAGAGATGTGGAAGCATTAAAAATTCTTAATTCAAAAAAAATAGATAGACTTGAAATTGTAACAATTTGGGTTGACAAAGATTTTGAGAGTATGAATAATTACACAACCGAACATAATTATGAATGGACATTCCTTTTTTGTGCCGAAAATTCGGAACTTTTAAGTCAATATAAAATAGTAAGTTTTCCTACATATTTCATTATAAATCCGGAAGGAAAATTAGTGATGATGCCGGCTCCCTCTCCGTCGGAAGATTTTGAACCGGCATTTTCACAGCAATATGAGATTTGGAATAGAAACGAAATGCGAAAAAAGAAAGAATCCAAAAGTTTTATTCCAAATTAAATTTATCATAATTCAAATAATTATTCCAAATCGAATCTGTTCTTTTCGGGAATTACTCAAATGAAAAGTTCGGGAAAACACTTTGTATATGCAGAAATTAAAAAGATAAAAAAAAGCCCTTAATATATTAATTTTAGGGTTAATTGTTCAATACTATTTTGTTGAATGCTTTCAATAAATTTTTTAATTCTTTCAATTTCAGTTTAGATTTTCCGAAACTATCCGAAACATCTTTGACATGTATTGTGTGAACTAAATGTAATCTCACTTGTGAATTTTCTTTATTATTGATTGGAACTGTCAACATTGACTTTTCTATATTAAAAGAAAACTGGTCTTTTCTACCGTTTGAGGTCAACATTAAACAAATAATAAAATTTTCATTTTTTTGTGTTTCTATATCCGAAATTACGATACAAGGGTGTTCTTTTTTTCCTTGTCCCGGAATATCAAAATCGGCAAACACTATTGCGCCTTGGTCAAAGAGGTTCATTAAACAACAGCTTTTCTATTAGACTTTATCATATTATATAAAACTTCATCGGAAACATCCGGAATTGTAATTGATTCTTTTGTTGTTTTCGATATAAGTTCCTCTTCGAATTCAATATAAAACTCAAAGTTTTTTCTGAGAGTAACTTGATAAACCTTATTAAGAATAAAAGCTCCTTTTCTTTGTTTTAATTTTACAAGAATTTCTCTGTTTTGATTATTTATAGTTTGAAGCTTCTCAATATTCGCTTGAATATTTTCATTGCCGGAATCGATTATTTTTTTTATTAACGAATCCATTCCAAAATATAAAACTTTTGTAGCTATTATAAGAAATATATAAACTAAAGGAATTACCAATAAATACGCAATAGGAATCAAAATAAATAAAATACCTATCAACCCAAAAATGTTTTTTATGAAGTTTTTTATTCTCACAAAAAAGGGAATTGAGAGAGTAATTCTATCATTTAACCAAAAAACGTTATTTGCAGACAATGTTGCTTGCATGATTGATAGTTTAATTTCGTGTTCAAATATATATACAATATACGAAATTTCTAAACAAAATGTTGTAAAAAAAGTTAATCACTTATTTTATTGCTATAATAAATGTAGTGAAAAACAAGTTTTTAAATATTGATAACCAAAAATTAACGTTTCCTTATAAATTTACAAGTCAACCATCTTTAACAGGAAAACTTCTTTGGTTTAAACAAGAAACTAACCATTTACCTATTATAGACGACAGAGACTTATTAAAAATTATTAAAGAAACGTTTAAAAAATTTACGAGTTAATGAAAAATTCCAAAACTATACTAATCCCTAAAACTTTATTTCTTACTAAAATCGAAATAAAAACCTGCCTCAACAGTCGGCACAAGCCAAAGTTTTTGTGTAACATCCATTGCTTGGTATCCAAGCATAATATTCACTTTTGGATATTTTCCTATTTCCATTCCAAAACCTGCTCCAACATTGTAAATAAATTTATCGTTTAGGCTTAAACCGTCCCACAAAACATGGTTTCCCAAATACATAAATGAACGAATAAATCTTCCGTTTGAAACGCTTTTTAAACCGGTAACACCAATGCTTATGTATTGCACATAATCTGTTTTTACGGGCAATGTTGTAAACTGAATTCCAATTCCGGACTGAGTCCAATGTCTGTATGAAATTCCCATTCCTGTAGTGAAACCGGCATTAACGCCAATTTCATCGGAAAAAGTGTATTGTTGTTCTTCTTGCGCAAAAAGAGGAAAGAAAAACAAAAGAATAACCAAAAATAAAAGTATTTTTTTCATAGGATTTAAGGGTTTTGTTGTATAAAAAATATTCAATAAATTAAATAAAAATTAAAATATAAAATGATTAAAAATAAATATTTGTCCACATTTTGTTACAAAACGTAGAATTAAAAGGAATATTTTAAATTTTAAAACATTCCTGTAAAAATAACAAAATATTTTGTTTGTATTTTTTTACTAAATTTGCCGTCCGAATAATTAAATAAATCATAATAAAAAAACATGAATAATTTTTCAATTTTAAACAGCATCGGAAATACACCTTTAGTGAAACTTCAAAAAATAAATCCATATAAAAACATAGAAATTTTTGTAAAACTTGAATTTTTTAATCCGAGCGGAAGCGTAAAAGACAGAATTGTAAAACATATTATAGAAGATGCCGAGCAAAAAGGTTTACTAAAACCCGGCGGAACAATTGTTGAAAACACTTCGGGAAATACCGGAGCTGCCGTTGCAATGATGGCAGCAATAAAAGGATATAAAGCAATTCTCACAATGCCCGATAAAGTAAGCATAGAAAAGCAAAACGCACTTAAAGCTTTGGGTGCGGAAATTGTTGTAACACCAACGTCGGCAGCTCCGGATTCGCCGGAACATTATGTGAATACCGCCAAAAGAATTGCATCGGAAATTCCCGGAAGTTTTAGAATAGACCAATACGATAATTTAAAAAATACGGAAGCACATTACCTGACAACAGGACCGGAAATTTGGCAACAAACAAACGGTGAAGTTACACATTACGTAGCTTCCGGAAGCACGGGTGGAACAATTAGCGGAACAGGAAAATATTTGAAAGAACAAAACCCCAAAATAAAAGTTTATATGCCCGACCCTGTCGGTTCTATTTATTACGAATATTTTAAAACCGGTGAATTTGACATTAAAAATTCATCTACATACCATGTTGAAGGAGTTGGTGAAGACCACATTGCAAAAGCCATGAATTTTTCAATTGTTGATGAAATGTTTCAATTTACCGACCAAGAAGCTTTCACAACTGCACGACTTTTAGCTTCGCAAGAGGGAATTTTAGGTGGCGGAACCGGAGGAGCAAATGTTTGGGCTGCTTTAAAATTAGCTTCTCAGCTTAATGAATCTGCAAAAATTGTTACAATAATACCGGATAACGGAGCAAAATATCTAAGCAAATTTTATAATCCGGAATGGATGAAAGAAAATGGATTTACTTTGTAGACGTTAGACTTTAGACATTAGACAATAGACAAAAGACAAAATATACTGTGGATACTATAGATGCTATAGATGCTATTGATGAAAAAAATCTGTAGAAATCAGATAAATCAGTTTAATCAGGGTTCTATTGAAAACAAATGAAACAACAGTATCAACAGAATCAACAGAAACAACAGCATAAACAGAATTAAAAGTAACAACAGAAACAACAGTTTAAAAAAAATCAACAGAAATGAAATTTACAACAAAAGCAATTCACATCGGACAAAAACCCGACAAAGAAACAGGTGCTGTAATTCCTCCGATTTATATGACTTCAACATATATGCAGGAAGCACCCTCACAACATAAAGGTTATGATTACACGAGAGCCGGAAATCCAAACTTTTCAAACCTTGAAGAAACTCTTGCAGCTTTGGAAAACGGAAAATTTGCAACAGTTTTTTCTTCCGGACTCGGTGCTGTTACCGGTTTAGTTTCATTATTAAAACACGGCGATAAAGTTGCTGCGGTTAACGACATTTACGGGGGAACATACAGAATTTTCAATCGTGTTTTTGTAAATTTCGGAATCGAATTTATTAATGTCGATACAGCAAATTTATCGGCTGTTGAAGAAGTTATGAAACAAAAACCAAAAATGTTTTTTCTCGAATCGCCTACAAATCCGCTGTTGAAAATTTCCGATATAGAAGCAATTTGTAAAATTGCTCACAAATACGATGTGAAAGTGGTTGTTGACAATACTTTTGCAACTCCATATTTTCAAAATCCTTTAGATTTGGGAGCTGATTTTGTAATGCACAGCACAACAAAATATATTGGCGGTCATTCCGATGTTATTGGCGGTGTTGTAATTACAAACGACAGCGAAATGAAAGAAAAACTTGATTTTGGAAGAATGGCAATAGGTTTAAACCCAAGTCCGTTCGACAATTGGTTAACTTCAAGAGGCTTAAAAACATTGGGTTTGAGAATGGAACAACATGCAAAAAATGCACTTGAATTTTCAAATTTCTTAAAAAATCATCCTTTAACCGAAAAAGTTTTTTATCCGGGTTTGTCCGAACATCCGAATCACGAAATTGCTAAAAAACAAATGAAAGGTTTTAGCGGAATTGTTTCAGTAGAATTCAAATTAAGTTTGGAAGAAACAAAGAAACTAATTTCTTCGCTAAAAATATTTACACTTGCCGAAAGTTTGGGCGGAATAGAATCGCTTGTTGACCATCCTGCAAGCATGACACACGCATCTATTCCGAAAGAAGAACGAGAAAAAATCGGTTTAAAAGACGGACTTGTTCGTTTTTCGTGCGGTATCGAAGAGCACGAAGATTTAATAAATGATATTGAAAATGCTTTGAAGGTATTTTCTAAATAGTTATATATTATTTTACTTTAATATATCCTAAAGTGAGAAATCTAAATTATTTGTTGTTTTAGATTTCTCATTTTTTACCTTATAATTAAAAGAGAATCCCTTCTATTCCAAAATGCTTACAAAGTCTTTTTAGTAATTGTTTCACAAATTCATTTCACATTTCTATATTTTAATTCATTAAGTTCAAAAAACCCGATTGCTTTCTCATAAAAGCTATAATGATTAAGAACCTTATTTGAAAACCCGACATTATTCAAAACAGCCAAAGTTACTAATGTATATAATCTTAATTGAAGATACCAATACGCTTTATCAATTTTGTTAATGGAATCAAGTTTAACTCCTTTTATTACAGGTAGCGTTCCATGAAGAAGTTTATTTCTGTTCTTTAAGGCTTCCTTCTCTCTACTTGTCAATTTTGTGTCTTTAAAAAGACTATATATTTTTTGCATATTAGATGCATTTTTTCCAAGATTATGTACTTGAGAAAGTATAGTATTTAAAAAAATCGTTCCTTTTTCTGTTTTACATTCAATCTGTTCTAAATACTCTATTACATCAGCATACACCATTTGCTCTTGAATATCTAGTGTTTTTTGTTTATCCTGTTCTAATAGGAAAATTTCAACTAATTCTTCCAAACATACTGCTAACATAAAAGTACTTGTCAACAAAGTTGCTTTTGATGCTTCAATAATTTGTAATAATAACATTCTAAATTCTGTACTTTTTACAGATTTTTCACACAATGAAGCAAATTGTCGTTTTGATACTTTTTCAAATTCTGACATATTTACATTTTTTACATCAAATGCATGCGGATTAGTGCATATTGGTCTTAAAATTGATGAAATTGATTCTCTAAAAGCATTAAATGAATAACAAACAGGAGTTTTCATTTGTTGGTTATCGTAACAAAAATAGTATTGCTCACCTTGAAAAAAATCACCTGTCAAAAAAGCATACGATAAAAGAATTGAAAAGCTAGTTTCAGCAAATTTCTCAAAATCAAATTTATCTTTTGATTCTAGAACTAGATATTTCTTATTATTATCTGAGACTTCATAAAAGTCGAAATGCTTTTCAAATATTATAAATGAACTATGAGAAACAGTATCATATTCAATCGTAGTAAAAAAATCTAAACTCCTTTTAATTGGAATCAATAACCTAAAAAAAGCTTCCTTCTTTTCATCAAATTCCACAGATTTAAAGGAATCAACTTTATATGAGTTTTTCCTTGTAACAGATTCTGAAACAATGGTATGATTAGAATAATCCAAAAAATATGGTATTGATATTTGGACATTCCTATTTTTAAGAATTATATTTTCGTCATTATTTCGTTGTTTAATGGAAGAATCCTTTAATATGAAATAATTATCTTCTTTACTCTTCCTTAGCGAGCAAACCTCACTATTTTCATACGTAAATCTTTTACTTTTTTTTATTTGGTCTATTAATAAAAATGTATCTGTTAATTTATCAGTCATATAAAATTGTTTAAATCCTTATTTAAATTTCATCATATAACGCACTATTCTCTTGCTTATGTCCGACGATTTGAAAGAATAATAGCCAATTACCAATTGCTTTCCTTTAAAGCTTCATGAAAGTTTAAGCAGACTCCAATCCGTTATTTTTCCACAATTCTGATTGTTATTTAAACATTGCCATGCAATGCTATTTATTTAATTTTGTTAATCATACATTCAAATTTCTCAAAATTCTTTATATTATTTCCCATAACTGCGCTGTAAATTATCAACATAGGTTTATTGTCAATATACTTAATCACACATCTGTCAAAATAAGGATTCCCGTTTGAATTATTTATAACATAGCAATATAAAACTCCATAATTCTCTCTTGTCCTTTGAGAAGAAAGAACTTCCAATCCATTATATTTCAGCTTAATCAACGAGTCAATTTTGTTATAATCTAAATTACCAATCGATTCATCAAAAGGTTCAGCGGTTATCTTTGAATAATTCTTTGAATTAATTGAATCTGTCTCAATTATAAGTCTTTTAATATCAAACTCAACATTTCGTGAATGAATTAACAATCCGCAATCAATCAAAGACTGTTCAATTTTTGCAAAACAATCCTGAGCTGATAATGAAAAATTCATTGCTAAAAAGAAAATTAAAAGTCCTATTTTCAATATTTTTTAATCGTTAAAACTATTACTAATTCTATAAAAATCATTTCAGTTCTTTATTTTCCAAAATATCAAATCCGAAAAATCCTTTTTTTACATCAATTTCTAAACTATCATAAAAATTCATTTTATCATAATATTTATGCAGAAAAACCAATTCTTTATTTTTCCCGTTATAATTGATTATGAAGGTTGGTATTCTTTCATTTCTATGATATTTACTGCCCGGCAAAGAAGAACGTTCAAGAATTTCAAACTTCTCTTTGACAATTGTTTTGTCTGCGAAATAGTAATTTGTAAGCATAAAAATCGAGCAAGCAATAAATCCAAAACCAAACAGATAATGCATTATTGAATATAGATAAAGTCCAATCTCGCTAAACTCATATGTTTTTCTGAAGTTTTTAAAGTCAACCAAAAATGTTACAAGTCCCACTACTAAAATTATTCCAATTAAAATTGACAAATCAATAATTGTATTTCGGAAAATTGATACTTGCCAAACCATTAAGATTAAACCTAAAATAAAAATAGTCGGATAAAATATTTTTCGTTGTTTTTTTGTCATTTATCAATAAAAATATGAGTTAATTTTTGTCTACAATAAAAGTATATTTTAATAATGAATTTCAAAAAAAATTAATGTAAATTTATATTAACAATTTCATGATTCACAAAGCTTTAAACCCTTTAAACCAATCTACACGAAAGAAAGCGTTAGCATCCGGCATTATTTTTCCACAAGATTAAATTTTGTGAATATACTTTCAATTAACACATTTGAACTTAAAATTTATAGAAACCAATTTCCGTCTTTGCATTTAATATAAAATGTCTTTTCGTCAGTTAATGTAAACCAAAGAACATTTATTTTGTCCTCAACGAAAAGATCTGCAATTTCACCATCAACTAACAATTTTCCATCTCGTAATAAGTGATAACAAGAATACCAATACGAACAACTAAAATCTTTAGAAAATTTAGTGAAAGGTTCAATGTCTATATCTTGAATTAGATAAGTCTCTATACTATTTACAATTGCATGTAAAAACTTTAGATTTTGAAAATCTTCCTTGATTTCGTATTTTTTCACAAGTGCGTTTTTTATTTATTTTGTTATGCTTGCTGCTAACATTTGTAATTTGCGACTAACCTTTTTTAAAGGTTATAAAAGCATAATTAATTCCTACTTTCCCTTCCTTGTTTTCTTAAACATATAGCTTAAACCGAATTGCGAATAAAAGCCCAAA
>DZBS01000092.1 GCA_022729995.1 Draconibacterium orientale
AATTAACTTAATTATACAAATATACAATTATACAAATATACAATTATACAAATATACAATTATACAAATATACAATGATAAAAATATACAATTATACAAATATACAATGTTTCAATTTTACAATTAGCAAATTTTCACATTAGCAAATTAGCACATTAGCACATTTTCTCAATTTCAAGTTTAATAAGAGCAAAAATCGAATAATTAATCATATCAAAATAATTTGCATCAACACCTTCCGAAACAATTGTTTTTCCTTGGTTATCTTCAATTTGTTTTGTTCTTAAAATTTTCATCAGAATTAAATCTGTAAAAGAACTAACACGCATATCGCGCCAAGCTTCGCCATAATCGTGATTTTTGTTTTGCATCAGACTTTTAGCTTCTTCAATATATTTGTCGTAAAATAAAAGTGCTTCTTCTTTCTTTAAATTGATATTTGTAAAATCGTTAATTTCAATTTGAATAAGTGCAATAACGGCATAATTTACAATACCGATAAATTCAGGTGTAATTCCTTCTTTTACTTTTGCTTCGGCAAGTGTTTCCAAGCTTCTTATTCTTTGTGCTTTTATAAAAATTTGATCTGTCAGCGAACTTGTTCTCAAAATTCGCCATGCAGTGCCGTAGTCGGTAAGTTTTTTTTCAAAAACATTTCTACAAATATTCACGGCTTTTTTATATTGTTGAATTGTAAGGTTCATTAAATTTTTTCTTCAAAAATATACAAATTACAGTTTATCGCTAAATTATTTTTAAATTTATTAAATTATTTTCAAATTTTATTATTGATAATGTTTATATCAAACTTAAAAAAACTAATTTCGCATTTTTAAAAAACCAAAAAATGAAACATCCGTGTTTATCTCTCGACACACAAACGAATGATTATTAGGGATGTTCCTATCTAACCTTTAAAAACAATTTAAAATAAACAGATGAAAATAATAAGAAGATTTAATTATTGGCGTATAAAAAATATGAAACCCCAATATTTTATGATGATTGTGGGAACTCTAATCGGTTTTTTAACCGGAATTGCTGCCGTAATTATCAAAAATCTTGTTCACTTAATAAAATCTCTTGTTCAAGATTCTTTTCCCGAAAAAATTACAAATTATTTTTATTTTATTTTTCCGGTTATAGGACTTTTTATTGTAATTATTTTTATAAAATATATAATTCGGCAAAAAATCGGACACGGAATTCCTTCCGTTCTTTATGCAATTTCGAAAAATAACGCATATATAAAACCGCATAATATGTTTTCGTCTATGATTGCAAGTTCATTCACCGTCGGCTTTGGCGGTTCTGTCGGACTCGAAGGACCGACAGTTGCAACAGGCGGCGCAATTGGTGCAAATGTTGGTAAATTATTTAATCTCGATTATCATCAAAAAATTATTTTACTCGGAAGTGCTGCTGCCGGAGCAATGGCGGCAATTTTTAAAGCTCCTGTTGCAGGTGTTGTTTTTGCTATTGAAGTTATAATGATTGATTTGACAACTCGCTCAATTGTTCCGATTTTATTGGCTTCGGTTTCGGGTTCGCTCACGTCTTTTCTATTTTTTGGACAAAATGTTTTGTATCCTTTCACTGTTGTTGATACTTTTAAGGTTTCCGAAGTTCCTTATTATATTATTTTGGGAATTTTTACCGGCCTGATTGCTGCATATTTTACAAAAATATATGCTAACATAGAAAAACTTTTTTCAAAAATTAAAAAACAAAAATTTAAACTTATAATCGGCGGATTTTCTTTAGGAATTTTACTTTTTATTTTTCCGGCACTTTACGGCGAAGGTTATGAGAGTATAAATTCATGTCTGCAAGGCGATTATACTTATCTTTTTAAAGGAAATTTTTTCTTTAATGAAAGTGAAAATATTATAATGCTGATGTTTATGTTTTTGGCAATTGTGTTGCTCAAAGTCGTTGCCGCTTCAATAACATTCGGTGCCGGCGGAATCGGCGGAATATTCGCTCCCACTCTTTTTATGGGAGCCAATGCAGGTTTGTTTTTTGCAACAGTTTTGAATTATTTTCATATTACAAATATTTCTCCGTCAAATTCTGCACTTGTAGGAATGGGCGGTTTAATTGCCGGAGTTTTGCAGGCTCCGCTTACCGGAATTTTTCTTATAGGCGATATCACTCACGGCTACGAACTTTTTATTCCGCTAATGATTACTGCAACAGTAGCTTATGCAACAGTTAAAGTTTTTGTTAAAAATAATGTTTACACAATTCAACTTGCCAAACGCGGCGAAGTTCTTACGCACCATGCCGATAAAAATGTGCTTTCGCTTATGAAAGTTGAAAAAATGATTGAAACTGATTTTCTTAGAGTAAAACCAGAAAATTCTTTGGGTGAATTGGTAAAAGTCGTTGCCGAATCTACACGTAATATTTTTCCGGTTATTGATAAAGACGACAGACTTATCGGAATTATTACTTTAGACCGAATAAGAAAAATAATGTTTAAACCCGAATTATACGAAAAAACACATGCGACAGATTTGATGTTTTATCCGGAAGTTACCGTAAATATGGACGATACAATGGAAACCGTAGCCGGAAAAATACAATCGAGCGGAAAATTTAACATTGCCGTTTTAGACGAAGAAGGGAAATATCTCGGATTTGTTTCCCGTGCCAATGTTTTCTCAAAATATAGAAGTATGCTGAAAGAATTTTCGGCAGATTAGTTCATAGTCTTCAGTTTTCATTATGCAATCGGCCGTTTGCAGTCGGCAGTTTTAAGTCTGAGGTAATTTTATATTGAATTAAAAACTTTCACTACATTATTATGAAAATATTTAAAAGTTTTGTTTTAAAAAAAAGAGTTTCAAAGATTTTATCTCCTTAAAACTCTTTTCTGTTTTTACTGCCAACTGCCTACTGAATACTGATTAATAAGCTTTTGCAAATATTACTCTTTTGTTTGAAGGTTTTCCGGTAACCATGCAAAATCCTTGTTCTTCGGGCGCATCAAAAGGGATACAACGAATTGTCGCCTTTGTTTCGTTTTTAATTTTCTCTTCCGTTTCGGGAGTTCCGTCCCAATGAGCAAGATAAAATCCGGGTTTTTCTTCAATCTGTTTTTTAAATTCTTCGTAAGAATCAATTTTATAAGTGCTTTCTTCTCTGAATTTTAATGCTTTATCGAAAATATTTTTTTGAATATCTTCCAATAATTTTTCTATTGTTTCTGTAATATTTGAATTTGAAACAAATTGTTTTTCCAAAGTATCTCTTCTGGCAATTTCAACTGTTCCTTTTTCCAAATCTTTTGGTCCGATTGCAATTCTAACCGGAACGCCTTTTAATTCGTATTCGGCAAATTTATGTCCGGGACGATGTGTGTCTCTGTTATCAAATTTCACCGAAATATTTTTTGCTTTCAGTTCGCTAACAATTTCCAAAGCAGTTTTGCTAACGGCATTAAATTCTTCTTCGCTTTTATAAATCGGCACAATAACAACTTGTATTGGTGCGAGTTTTGGAGGAAGAACCAATCCCAAATCGTCGGAATGAGCCATAATTAATGCGCCCATAAGTCGTGTTGAAACTCCCCAAGAAGTTGCCCAAACATAGTCGAGTTTTCCTTCTTTGTCGGTGAATTTTACATCAAATGCTTTTGCAAAATTTTGTCCGAGAAAATGAGAAGTTCCGGATTGTAAGGCTTTTCCGTCTTGCATAAGTGCTTCGATAGAATAAGTTTCCAAAGCGCCGGCAAATCGTTCGTTTGGTGTTTTAGCACCTTTAATTACCGGAACAGCCAACCAATTTTCGGCAAATTCGGCATAAACATTCAGCATTTGATTTGTTTCAGCTAAAGCTTCTTGCATATTTGAATGTGCAGTATGTCCTTCTTGCCATAAAAATTCGGCAGTTCGCAAAAATAAACGTGTTCTCATTTCCCAACGAACAACATTTGCCCATTGGTTTACAAGAATCGGTAAATCTCTGTATGATTGAATCCAGTTTTTGTATGTGCTCCAAATAATTGTTTCCGAAGTTGGACGAATAATTAATTCTTCTTCGAGTTTTGCATCGGGGTCAACTTCAATTCCGTTTGCTCCTGCTTTTAATCTGTAATGTGTAACAACGGCGCATTCTTTTGCAAATCCGTCAACATGACTTGCTTCTTTCGAGAAATATGATTTTGGAATAAGCAACGGAAAATAAGCATTTTCGTGCCCTGTTTCTTTAAACATTTTATCCAATTGAGCTTGAATTTTTTCCCAAATTGCATATCCGTAAGGTTTTATAACCATCATTCCGCGCACGCCGGAGTTCTCAGCTAAATCGGCTTTGCTGACAATTTCGTTATACCATTGCGAATAATTTTCCTTTCTTGATGTAATTCCTTTTGACATTTTTATTGATATTTTTTTAAGAACTGCAAATATAAAATTTTTCGGTGTATTGAGAACTATAAATTTTTATTATATCAAAATATTGAAAAAACTTTTCTATAACAATTTTGATTTAATACTGAAAATAATTCCTTTTAATCGGGTATATTTGTATATGAAATTTTTAAAATCAAATGCTATGAAACATCCATGTAAGTTTCTCGACACACAAGAGAATGATTATTTAGGATGTTCCTATCTGACATTTAAAAAACAATTAAATATATACAGATGAAAAAAACACTTTTATTGTCATTCTTATTTATTTTTAGTTTGACTTTTGTTTACGGACAATCCGATAATGATTCAAAATTTACTGTTTCCGACTCAACAATGAAAGCAAATAATTTATTGAAAAAAACTGCGATGAAAAAGGGGTATTTCATTGAAAAATATACTTCTTCAAATTGCGATAAAAGTATTTTGACAGATGAAAATTCTGCTTGTGAACTTGATTATACCAAAGTGGGAAATATTATGAAATTTAGAACTGTTCAGGAATTAAATTGCGGAGTTTCAAAATTTTATGTGTGGCTTGAACTGAAAAATGATTCTACTTTAAATATTTTAATTGATGTTGACGGTTCATATATGCGTTGTATGTGTGTATATAATGTTGATATTGAAGTAGAAGTAAATCCAAAAATTGTTGAATTCGGAAAAATAAAATTTGTTGAAGTGAACGGAATTCCTCAAAAATTTAATCCGTAAATTTTGATTTAAAAAGACACGAAGGCACAAAAAGTTAAATTGAATATTTTTTTTTGATTAGATACTTTTGATGCTATTGATTCTGTTGATTCTATTGCTATTTTACAGATTTTCAAATTATTAAAGCCACTAAGACACGAAGGCACAAAGAAAAAAAATGTATAATTAAATAATTCTGTTAATTCAGTTAATTCTGTTAATTCTGTTATTTTAATATTGTATATTTGAACCATTGTTTCTATATAAAAACTGCCGGATCTTAAAGACGCCGGCAGCTTTTTTTTTAATTTTCAAATTTTCAAATTGTTAAATTCTAACTCCCGCTACAAATCCGAAATAAAAATCTGTTAAGAAATAATTATTTTCAACGCTGTAGAACGATTTTGGAGTAATATCTAAATGAATTAAAGTTCCGTCCAAATCTGTCAGGCTCGATATTGCCATGTTTACCGACGGACCCGCGAAAATTGTTAAATGTTTTGCAAATTGTCGCGAAACGGTAATGTTGAATTTTGTAATGTTTCCGTAATCATAACTGTAATTGTATGTGAAATTTAGCCAATTCATTCTGTCGACAAGTGAATAATTTATTAATTCAAAATCTATAAAAGATTTTTGTCCTAAATTTAATTCAGTTCCCAAACCGTAACCTGCACCGAAAGTGATTTTTCCCGGTTGAAAGTTTGCTCCTAAAGCAATTTCATTATAAAATTTTTGAACTCCGAGTTTGAAAGCTACATTTGCGTGAAAAGTTTCTCCGCCGCCAATTTCCAATTTTCTGTATCCGTTTTTTATGAAACTTAAAAAACCGATTGCAATTCCGCTTGGTGCTGTGTCAGAAATATTTATAAATCCGAATTGATTTCCTTCTAATTTCTTTGTAACATTTATAAATCCTATTTGAGTTCCTTTTACGCTTTTTGCGGTATTTAAAAAACTGCTAATTTGAATTCCTTCAAGAGTATCTGCGGTGAAATTGCTGAATCCTGCAATTTGAGCACCGTGAGTATTACCTGCCGAAATGTTTGAAAATCCGCAAACTTGAACTCCCGAAATTCCTTTTTTGCTAACATTTGAAAATCCGCAAACTTGAACTCCTTTTGAGTTTCCGTTCACAACATTTGAAAAACCGCAAAATTGTCCGCCGTTCAGATTTCCCACAACGACATTTGAAAATCCAGCAAATTGAACTCCTTGAACTTCGCCTTTAACAACATTTGCAAATCCGCCAAATTCAATTCCTTTCAATCCGCCCGAATATCCCGAAAAAAGATTTATTGAAAACACATTTGTAATTTTTCCGCATTCCAAACCGTTTGTTCCCAAAGGACTTATGAATGTTAATTGAAATGGTCTTACGATTTCCGTCGAAGTGGAATCGGTATTTTGTGAAAACCCGCTTTTAGAGAATATTGTAAGTAAAATTATTATGATAATTGTAGAAAAATATTTCATTTTTTTATTGTTTTTTAAATTGAATAATTCTATACTAAGGCACTAATAATTAAATTGTATAATTGTATATTTGAACCATTGTATCATTTTTAAAAGTTTTCTTAAGTTTAACTCTGTGTTCCAAGTTTTAAAAAGTAACACAGAGTTGCATGGAGATGAAAAAATATCTCAATGAATTAGTTTTCATTTAAAACAGAACCAAGTCCGGAAATATGCATTGAAACTTGCGGATTTCCTTTGTAGTAAACATTTCCTCTTCCGCTTATATCCACATTTAGAACACGATTTGCAAAAATTTCGCAATCTCCGGAGCCTGAAACTTCAATATATGCATCGTTGCAAGTTAAACCGTAGCAATCAAAGTTTCCTGAGCCGGAAATATCAATGTTTTGAATATTTGCTGTTCCAAGCAAAACCACATCGCCCGAACCGCTGATATTTGTAGAAATTTCATTACATTCTGTTGTAAAATCAATATTTCCCGAACCGCTAATGTCGAAATTTACTTTGTCGGCAATTACCAATCCTTTAGAATAAATACTTCCGCTTCCGCTAATTTCAAAATTTATATCGTTCAAATTTTCAAATTCGTTCATTGTTATGTTTCCCGAACCCGAAAGACTTACTTCTGAAATGCTCGGAATTGTTACATAAATCTTCAAATCATAATCGCGATAAATTGCGTTTTCCAATTCAATTGTTAGTTTTCCGTTGTAATTTCTTATTTTTAATCTGTCTATAATATTTTGTTGTCCTTCTGCAATTACCTCAATTGTATCGCCATAAGTAATTTCTATATCAAATTGACCGCCAAGCTCAACTCTGTCGAAATTTGTTGCCGGAATTTCCTCCGAAACAATTGCACCTTCGCCTCTTATCACAAAGTTAAAACCACGTTCGCATCCTATAAATCCGAAACTTACTATTATTGCTAAAACTGTTAAAATGATTGATTTTTTCATCTTTTAAAATTTAATTATTGTTTATAATTTCTTATTTTTAATTCATATTTGATGTTATGACAACAAGAAATTATTTTACCCCTATTCAAATTTTAATTATTTTTAATTTTTTTGAAATTGAAATTTTTATCTTGAAGAAATAGTTGAAAAGATTGATTATTGATTGATTTTGAAATTCGTAATTTATTGAAATATCAATTTATTTGAACTTTGATTTTTTATTAGATTTCAAATTTTCCTTTGAGCCTTAGTGTCTTTGTGGCTTTAATTTTTTGGATTGATATTATATTCTGAAAGAAATTCGTCCGCCAACCCAATAGTTTGCAATAAAATATGGATTAACAATTGATTTTGAATATTGTGGTGAAAATGAAGAAGAGACAAAATTCCCGATTTCGTCTTTTTGTGTTGAAGCCAAATAATTTACCGAAGGACCGAAAAATATTCCCGATTTTTTGAAAATTTTAATTCCCAAATCCAAATTTAATTTAAGCGAAGTATTAATGTTTGCGGCAAAATTTGATTTATCGAAAAAATGATTTCCGGTTAATTCCAAATTTAAAAAAAACCTTTTCCCAAGTTCAATTTCTTTTCCGCTTCCATAAGTTAAACTCAAATATTTTGTGTCCAAAACATTAATTCCGGCACCAAAAATATTATAGAATTTTTTTGTTCCGGTTTTAAAAGCAATATTTGTAAAATAAGTTTCATCGCCCGAAATTTCAATTTGATGAAAACCTTTATTTACGTAACTGAAAAAGCCAATACTTGCTCCGCCGACAGAATCGCTCAAATTGATAAATGCAATTTGAAAACCCTTGACTTTTTGCGCAATATTTATGAATGCCGAAATTTGAGCAAAATCAACTTCTCGGGCAATATTTCCGAAAGCCGCAATTTGAATTCCGTCAACGTTTTTTCCGGCAATGTTTGCAAATCCGGCGATTTGTGCTCCTCCAACATTTTTTCCGGCAAAATTTGCAAAACCGGTAATTTGAATTCCACCAACATTTTCACCGGAAGTGTTCATGAAAGCACTTATTTGAGCGAGTTTCACATTTTTTCTTGTAACATTGCTGAATCCTGCAAGTTGAATTCCTTCAACATCAATATTTGATAAATTGCTAAATCCGGCAATTTGAATTCCTTTCATTTTTCCGGCAACAATATTACTAAAACCCGCAAGTTGAATTCCGTAAATCGAATCGGCAACAAAGTTTGAAAATCCGGCAACTTGAAAACCGGTTAAATTTCCTCTGTTATTATTAAAAAATCCTGCAACTTGTGCTCCTTTCACATCTTTTCCGGTGATATTTCCAAAACCGCAAACCTGAACTCCGGTAACTTCATTTCTTACAATATTTACCAAACTTCCTATTTCTACGCCTTTTATCGAGTATGAATATCCGCCTAAAATATTAAAGGAGAAATTATTTTCAACGTTTCCGCTCATTAAATTATTTGTGCCGATATTTGGTATAATGGATATTTGAAACGGCTGTTTTTCAATAAATTTGAGGTTTTCGCTCAAACTAAATTGCTTTTTCGGAACGGCATATTCAACAATAGGAATTTTTTGAAATTCGATTTCTTTGTTAACAGGTTCAATTGAAGGATAGTTTTTTTTGTTTAATAATGCAATTTCGGGCAATAAACCAATTGAAATAATTGTGTCGGAAGGCTGAATAACAATAATTGTATCAATATAATCTTTGGCAGAAAATGCAAATCCGGCTTCGTTTTTCTTTGTAGAAACTTCAAGTTTATAATTTCCATATAAATTTGTTAATGTAGAATTTGTTTGTCCGATTTGATAAACGCTTGCATTTTCAATCTTTTCGCCGGTAATAGAGTTATAAATACTTCCTGTAATTATATATTTTGTTTTTTTATCGGAAATAATTCCTTTGTTTTTTGAGGCTGATTTTGTTTTTAAAATTATATAATTTCCTGATTCTAAAGCGTATATTTTATTATGAAAAATTTGATTTATAATTTCTTCAATACTAATATTTTTCTTTTTAATTGTAATTAAGCTGTCGGCTTTTAAAATATCGGAATTATACGAAAAAAAACAATTTGCTTTTTTGCTGATTTCGTCAAAAGTAAATTCAACAGATTTATTTTCAACAGAAATATCAATTTTCTTATTCAAAATTTTATTCTGAGCAAAAATTGAATTTGAAATTGATATTATAAAAATAATTAATATTGAAAGCTTTTTCATTTTTTGGAATTAGTTTGATTCACATGCGGTTCCGGAAATTATGTGTTTTTCGTTTTCGGATTTTATTTCAACATTTAATGTATTGCCAATAATTAAAAGTATTTCCGATAATTCGGCATTTCGGAAAGTTGCTGTAAGACGGCACGATTTTATTTCATTGTTTTCAATTTCGATATTTGTTTGATATGCCTGCGAAAGTGTTTGTGCAACAACATAAAGTTCTGTTTTCTTGAAAATTAGAGTTTTTGTTTTTGTAAAATATTTATTTGAATCTACATTTTCCAGCTCAATAATTTTACCTGAAGATTTTTCAATAATTGCAGCTTCACCTTTTTTTAGAACAATTTGTTCCGGATTTTTATTTACATTTGAGAAAAGCACAGAACCGCTCACAACAGTAACTTTCACATACTTTGATGTATCAAAATTTTCGACATTAAATGATGTTCCCAAAACTTGAATTTTGGCAAAATCGGTTTCAATAACAAACGGTTTATAAGGATTTGGCGTTATTTTGAAAAATGCTTCACCTTCAAGTTTTACAATTCGTTTTTCTTTATCAAATTTTTTGGGATATTTTATTTCAGAATTGGCCGAAAGACTAAGAATTGAGCTGTCGGAAAGAATTAATTCCTTCGTATTTTCTTTAGTAATTTCGCTTAAATAATTATTGTCGTTTAAAAATAACGGAATTATATATCTCAAAAATAATACAATAACAACAACTGCGGCAATTTGAATAACACGTTTAATTCTGTTATCAATTCTAAATTCTCTTTTTATTCTTGTTTCAATTTGATTATCTCTTTTAATTCTGTTTTCGGGTTCAATATTTTCCGAAGAAATTCTTTTTTGCATTTTATTCCACGCCGAATCAACATTTATTTGATTTTTGAGCAAAACATTTGTGCTTTCTTTCCAAATAAAATACATTTTATCGAACGATTTTTTGTTTTCGGCAGAATATTTAATCCAATTTTCGATACTTTCTTTTTCGGCATTGGAACATTCTCCTGCAAAATATTTCGCAAGCAAATCGTAATCGGGCAATATATTGTTTTTTTCGAGCATCTATTTTATTCTAATTTTTATATTTTATAGTTCAATGCTAATTCAATGACAACTTCATAAGTTTTTACCCCTATTCAAAAAAGGAAAAATATCAAAAAAGGTAAAAAATCCGTTAATTCTTCTCTTAAAAATTTTAATGCAGTTCCAATATGGTTTTCTACTGTTTTTATAGATATTCCGAGTGTTTCGGCAATTTCTTTATATTTTAAATTATCTATTTTGCTCATTAAAAAAACTTTTTTTCTGGCAGGCGGCATTTTATCAATTGCAGTTTGTATTTTTTCTGCTAAAAGGTTTTCAGATTCTAAATCAGTTTCGTTAATTTCGTCATATTGAATTTGTTGAATGAAATGTGTTTTATATTTATCTTCAACTTTTTTATGTTTTATGAAATTTAAACAAGAATTTTTTACGGTTTGATATAAATAAGATTTAATAGAAATATTTATTTGTAGATTTTCTCTTTTCGACCAAATATTAAAAAAAATATCTTGAACAATTTCTTCGGCATTTTCGGAATCTTCGGTAAATCGAAAAGCATAAACGGCGAGTTCGGCAAAATAAGTTCTGAAAAGCTTTTCGAAATCAGCTTCGCTTTTTAAAGTAAATTTTTCCGATATATTTATTTCATTTTCCGAAATCATACGGCAAAGATTATTAATTTATTCTGTAAATAAAAAAAATCAATAGTTTCTCGATACAACTCTTTTTTTATTTTTAAATTAAAATGCCACAAAAACACTAAGGCACAAAAAATTAAATTGAATTATTATATCATTTGATACTGTTGATTCTTTTGATACTATTGATGCTGTTGATTTTGTTGTTTTTTTTAACAAAATGAAGTATAAAAATAAAGACGCTAAGGCACAAAGACTTAAATTGTATAATTTTCACATTTTCACATTCCCAAATTTTCAAATTAGCACATTAGCAAATTTTCCTTTTAGCGCAACTTTATTTATATTCACACGTTTTTAAAATAAAAAATTATGAAGAAAATAATCGTTATTTTGGCTTTTGTATTTATTAGTTTATCATCATTTTCTCAATCATATTTTACAGCTTTTGGTGCACGTTTCGGAACAGATTGGGGAATAACCGTGCAACAAAAAGTTTTGAAACACACAACAATAGAAGGAATTTTTCAATCCAGTTTATTCAGAGAAGAAACAATGGTTTCCGTTTTGGCCGAACAACATTTTCCGCTTGTTACAAAACGTGTGAATTTCTATTTGGGAGCCGGCTGGCATCAAGGATTTGTAACTTCAACACCGCAACTCTACCCTTCGCCGCAAGGAATTACGGCAATTGCCGGTGCTGAAATTACTCTTGCTCGATTTGCTGTTTCTTACGATTTTAAACCGGCTTTTAATCTTTACGGCGGCGAAAATTCTTGGTACACTCAATCCGGACTTTCGGTGCGATATGT
>DZBS01000016.1 GCA_022729995.1 Draconibacterium orientale
TTTTTTGAATCATAAACTTTAGCGATTCCGGTTTTTCCGGCAATTCTATATTTTGCTCTTCCGAGTTCTTTCGCTGTTCCGTCTTCAGAAACAGCTTTTTCCAATAAAAATCTTACATCTTTTAATGTCTTTTTTGAACAAATAGATGATTTTATTTCATTTTCGGCAAACACTTTAATAATTCGTCCGTGATTGCTAATTGCTTTTACCAACGAAGGTTGCAACATTTTACCGTTATTTGCAATTGCATTGTAAAGCGTGAGAATTTGAAGCGGAGTTAATTTTATTTCATAACCGTGCGACATCATCATAGGGCTTCCTTTCCACCATTTTTGAGTGTAAGATGGGTCGTTCACAAACGGCATTGCTTCACCGTCCAAATCTATTCCGGAAAAATCATGAAGTCCCATATTTCCGAGCCTTCTAAGCAATTGGTCTGTTTTTCCTTTAGAGAAATAATTATTGTAAACAATTTTAGACATTCCAACATTTGATGATTTTGCGAAAACTTTCCAAACAGGAATATTACCGTAAGAACCTTCATCTTCAACAGATTTTCCGAAATATTCGGTATATCCGTTACCTGTTTCAATTGAATCTGTTATTTTAATAAAATTATCTTCTAAAGCAGCAATAATTATGGGAAGTTTAAAAGTTGAACCGGGTTCAAGAGCTTCGGCAACAGCGAAATTTACATCTTCCAAAACAGTGCTGTCTTTTTTAAGTGTTAAATTGGCCATTGCTTTTATTCTGCCGGTTTTAACTTCCATAACAATAACAGTTCCGTGGTCGGCACCAAATTTCAATATTTGTTTTCCCAACGCATCTTGAACAAAATCTTGCAAATCAATATCAATAGAAGTAATTAAGTCAACACCGTCTTGTGTTGGAACAATAACACCGCCCGGAACATCCATCCAAATACCGTTTCCTATATTTCTTTTCAAAACTTTTCCGGGAACTCCTGAGAGTTCTCTATTATATTTATATTCAAGCCCAAAAGAACCGTAAGAGGCTTTTTCGGGAGTTTCATCGGTAACAATTCCTATTGTTCTTCTCATTAAATCGCCGAGAAGTTTTTCGCGAATATTTCTTTGTTCGATTATAAGTCCGCCGCCGTTTCTTCCTTTTCTGAAAATGGGAAACTTTGAAACAATTTCAGAAGTTTTATAAGTTTGTCCGATAGCAATTTTTAAGTATCTGTCAGGCCATTCGTAATCAATACCTTTGCTGTTCTTTTTTGTTATTTTTCTAGCGTCTGTAATATATTTTTTATATTCTGAAGGCGTTTTATCTTTAAAATATTTTGAAAGATAAATTGCTAAAGAATCAATATTTTTATTAAAATCTTTTTGAGTTAAACCTTGCGGTTTTGTATCCATGTGAATATCATAATAATGAATAGTTGTTGCCAACAAATTTCCGTTATCATCATAAATATCGCCGCGTTCCGGTTTTCCGGATTTATAGTCGATAGAATAATTTTTGGCTACTTCTTCCCATTTTGTTTTTTGAACAAACATAACCTGAAATAATCTTAAAATAATAAGAATAAAGAATCCAAGTATAAAAAAATATAATATACTTGTTTTCTTGAAAATTTCTTCTTTATATTTAAAATTATCTTCAGCCATTAATATTTATTATTATTTTTTGTTTATATAAATTCTTTGAGGCGGATTTTCCGGCAATTTTAAACCCAAAGATTTTATGGTTGAATCATTAACAATTTGTGATTCGCGACTAAAATTTATTAACTTTTTTTGAGAAACAGTATATTGAAATTTAAGTTCTTTAAGCTCGGTATTTAATTTTTGCAAATGATGATAACTTTTTTCGGCAGCATATCTGTTTGCAACAATTGCTATTATCATTGCAATTATGAAAAGCGAAAATTTCAGATGAGCAAAGGTTAAAGCGTCTTTAATCAAAGCACCCGATAAAATATTTTTTAATATTTCGATTTTTTTATTCAATTTTTTATAATTTTTCGGCAATTCGTAATTTAGCACTTCTGGCTCTTGAATTTTGATTTATTTCAATATCGTCGGGTATAATAACTTTATTATTAATTTGTTTAAAAGGAACAATGTTATTCCCGTATAAATCTTTTTGAGTAATTCCTTCAAAATTTCCGGTTTTAAAGAAATTTTTAACAATTCTGTCTTCAAGCGAATGATATGTAAGAACGGAAAATCTACCGCCTTTCTTAATCAACGACACACTTTGCAAAAGCATTTGTTCGAGCGAGTCGAGTTCGTTATTTGTTTCAATTCTTACAGCTTGATAAATTTTAGCCAAGAATTTGTATTCTTTATTTTGAGGAGCTCGTTTGGAAATAATTTCATTAAATTTTTGAATTGAACTTATCGTCTCAATCAAACGAGCAGAAATAATGTCCTTAACAATGTGATAAGGATTTTTAATTTCGGCATAATTCTTAAAAATTTTATAAAGCTCTTCTTCTGTGTATTCGTTTATAATTTTAAAAGCATTTATTTCAGCTTCTTTGTTCATTCTCATATCCGGAATATCGCCTTGCATAAATGAAAAACCTCTTTCGGGTGTATCAATTTGATGCGATGAAACACCCAAATCTGCAATAATTCCGTCAACCGAAGTAATTTGGTAAAACTTCAAAAAATTCTTTATAAATTTGAAATTGCTTCTAACGAAAATAAAATTTTCTTTACCGTATTTTTCAATTAGAATGTTTGCATTCTTCTCAGCATCAAAGTCTTGGTCGAAAGCAAAAAGTTTTCCGGTTGATAATTTTTTCAAAATAATTTCTGAATGTCCGCCTCCGCCAAATGTAACATCAACATAAATACCTGAGGGCTTAATATTAAGTCCGTCAACCGTTTGCTCGGCCAAAACAGGTATATGATAATCTTGGTTCATTTGTTAAAGGTTTAATAATCCGCCGGGTAAGTTTCCGCCCAAAATCTTTTCGGCTAATTCGGCAAAATCTTCTGCTGATTCTTCTTTTGATTCATAAGAATTTTTAGCCCAAATTTCAATTTTGCGGTCTTGACCCGAAAAATATATTTCACTTTCTATTTGAGCATATTCCAAAAGTCTTGCAGGAACAAGAAGTCTGTTGTTTGTATCTAAAGTTACTTCTGCGGTTCCTCTGTAAAATTCTCTTAAAAATTTTGTATGCTCTTTATTATAAGGATTTATTCCTGCTCTAATAATTTTGTTTTGTCTCTCCCATTCGTCGGCCGTAAAAAGAATTAAGCATTTTTCAAAAATATCTTTTTTAATGACAAATGAAGTTGACGAATCGTCGGGCATTTGCTTTTTGAACGCAGAAGGGAAGGTTATTCTTCCTTTTACGTCAACTTTGCCTGTATAATCGCCAACAAAACTTTCCATTATTATTATTTTTTAATCAACACAAATATATGAATATTTTTTCCACAATCACCCACTTTGGTACACATTTTCCCACTTTTTTGACGAATAGTTTTCAACAATTAACAAACAGCCTGATTTCATTGATGTTTTAAGATTATGTAAACTTTGTAATACACGAAAAAAATTAAAAAAATATTTTCCCCTTAGAAAAAAATGTTCTGATTTTGAAATTTTTTTAATTTTGAAACCTGCAAAATTTAAATTAATTTGACCTTTTTTATGAATGAACTGTCATTTTTAATAGATATTGATAAAGTATTTTAAAAGAAAAATACGGGGCTGTATAAAATAATACCTAAGATTTTTATAAATTGTTTGAAAAAAATCACTCACCAAAACGGTTTAAATTATTTGACAGATTCAAATAAAAATAAACCCGGAATAGATTTGATAAGAAATTCTTTGAGTGAAATAAATGTTAAAACTACAGTCTCGGGATTGGAAAATGTTCCGCAAAACTGGAAAGTAATTTTTGCGGCAAATCATCAGATTGTCAGTATTGACGGACTTATTTTAATAAATGAGGTTTATAAAAAATACGGAAAAGTTAAAGCTATTGTGAACGATTTGTTAAATAATGTTGAAAGTTTGAATGAATTTTTTATTGTCGTGAACAAACACGGAATTACATCAAAGGAATATGTAAAAATTTTAAATGAAACATTTAGGTTTGATATTCCGGTTGGTTTTTTTCCGGCAGGATTAGCTCCACGAAGAAAAAAAGGCGTAATAAAGGATTTGGAATTGGAAAAAACATTTATTACAAGAGCCGTTAAATGTAAAAGAAATATTATTCCGGTTTATATTGACGGAATTTTGTCCATTTTTTTTATAATTTGTCGAACGCCGGAACCGGATTGGGAATAAAAACAAATGTAGAAATGCTCTATTTGGTTGACGAAATGTATAAACAAAACGGAAGAACAATATCATTAAATTTCGGCAAAATTATTTCATATACAAAATTCAACGAAAGTAAAACAAACGAAGAGTGGTCTAAAGAAATAAAAGAGCATGTTTATAAGATTAAAACAGATAAAAATGTAGTTTTCGAATAAAAAAAATCAATCTAAAACCCTTTAACTTAAAATATTTCGACTAATATTTCAATTAGTATAAAGATATAAATATTTCAATATAACCAATTATTGCTAATTATATCAAATTTTTCTTTACTTTTGATGTCTGAAAATAAACGATAATTTTTTTTATGAAAGATGTAATTTCACCAATAAATAAAGAAGCTTTAAAGCAAGAATTAACTTCTGATAAATTATTAAGAAGTACGAATTATAACGACAATGAAATTTATGTTTTCACTGCACACGATTCGCCAAATTTAATGAAAGAAGTTGGTAGATTAAGAGAAATTGCATTTAGAAAAGCAGGCGGCGGAACCGGAAAAGAATCTGATATTGATGAATATGATACAGCCGAAAATCCTTATCAACAACTTATTGTATGGGATACAAAATACGAAGAAATTCTTGGCGGATACAGATATTTGAATTTAAGTAAAATATCAACAACTGTAATTTCGGATATTAAACTTGCAACTCAAGGATTATTTGAATTTTCGGACAAATTTATTAAAGATTATCTTCCATATACAATAGAATTAGGTCGTTCGTTTGTTCAACCCGAATTTCAATCGGCAAATAATTCGAGAAAAACACTTTTTGCGCTCGATAATTTATGGGACGGTTTGGGTGCTTTGATAGTTTTAAATCCGCAAGTGAAATATTTTTTTGGTAAAGTAACAATGTATACTCATTACGATAAATTTTCGAGAGATTTGCTTTTGTATTTTCTTAACAAACATTTTAAAGACACCGAAAATCTTGTTTTCCCGACTGTTCCGATGGGAAAATATTTTACCGACGAAGAATTGGCAAAATATTTACCCGGAAATGATTATAAAGAAAACTACAAAATATTATCAAAAGAAATTCGCCAAAGAGGTGAATCTATTCCGCCTTTGATAAATTCGTATATGAATTTAACGCCAACAATGAAATGTTTTGGTTCATCAATAAACGACCATTTTGGCGATGTTGAAGAAACAGGAATTCTAATAAATATTGATGATATTTACGAAACAAAGAAAAAAAGACATCAAACTTTTTAGTTAGAAACTTTTCCAATCTTCAAATTCCGGCGATTCTGAAAATTCAGGAAAATCATTTGCAATTTCAATAATCAAATTTGCTTTTTCTAAGTTAAATTTCATTTGAATATTTTCAAGAATCGAAACTGCCTGTGAATATTTATTATGACGCACATATAAAATAAAAAGGTTTTGATACGGTTGAAAAAAATCGGGAAAATTAACAATTAACGATGACAAATTTTTTTCTGCATTTTCAAAATCGTCGGTTAAAAAATATATATTTGCTCTAAAATAATCCAAGAAATCGTCGCCGCCGATTTTATAATCAAGACTGTCAATGCTTTGAAGTGCATCATTATATCTTTTCTGAAATAAATATCCTTCCATCGAAAGTAAAAAAACTGAAGGGTCGTCGTGAAAAAGTTTTTTATACTCGGCAATTGTATTTGAAAAATCATTTTCGGAAATATTTTGAGAAATTAAAACTTTATACAACATTAGTTGTTTTGTGGTTTGCAAACTTTCGGGTATGCTTTTTAATTGTTTGTCGGCCAATTCAAATTTTTGAGTTTGAACAAGATTTTGCAAAACTTTAATACTCAAAATATTATTTTTGTTAATCAAATTATTTGATTCCAATCCTGATTGTTCATAAATTGCTTCGGCAATAATATTATAAATTGTTTGACTAAAATATTCACCTGTAAAGTACACATATAAATCAATTATTTTGTATTCGTTATTTGAAAAATCCAGCAAATAATCGTGGTAATTTATTTCTCCTTCGTTAAAAAATCGAAAAAGAATATGTGTTTCTCCGTTAATTTCATAGCTTCTCAATAAATTGTAACTTCCAATATTAAAAGTTTGGTCAACAATTCTTTGAGGAAAATTTATACTTTCATAGAATGAATAAAATGTGGAAGAATCAACAGAATAGAGCAATTTAAGTGAATCGTTTGAAATAATTCTGTCCATAAATTTCTCTTTATCAAACATTTTTGAAATTGTAACAGAATCTCCGTTCAAAATTGATTTTTCGAGTAATAATGAAAAAAAGTAAATTTCGGAATCATTCTCTTCTTGTGCTTTTGCAGTATAATTAATATTTACAAATGCAAAGAGGAAAAATAATGTTACTATAAAGAAATTTTTTGGTTTCAAGTAATTTTTTTTTTCAATATAAAATTATATCAATTGCACTTTTGAAGCAGAAAAATATAATATGTGAAAATAATTAAAGATGAGTTCTAAAAATTGCTTTTTATTCGTTGGACTTCAATTTTTAAAATCCTCATTTACAACAGTAAACTCCGGTTTTAAAAACCTTGTCCGCCTCTAAAAATCTAATTTTTAGAAACCTCCTAAAGTAAATCGGAAATATCTGTTCCTACAAAAATTACTTTATTAACACTACCCGAAATATTTTTAATTCCGGAGAAAGTTCCTTTTTGTTTTGAAACTTTATTGTTTTTACCAATAATTTCAAAAACACCTTTTATTTGTTCGCCTCGCGATAAATCTCTCCAAAAATGCAGATATTCAATACTGTCTGAATATTCTTCGGTAACAAAATCTTTATAGTTTTTACCTATAATTTCATTAATTTGATAATCCAACGATTCGGCAATTACACCGTTTGCTTCTAAAATATTTCCTTTTTCGTCAAAATACAAAAGTGAATTACTTTTTTCGAGGAAATTGTTTATTTCAGTAAATTCAAATTTTAACATTTTGAATTTTGATACATTTTCAAGTATTTCTATTATTTTGATTAAATTATTCTCTTTATCTTTAACAGGCGAATATTTTCCTTTAAAAAATAAATCCTCTCCTTTTGAGTTTATTCTAATAAATTCGCCCGAAATTGTTTCTCCTTTTCTCAAAGATTCCCAAAAACTTATGTAATCTTTTGATTTCTTTTTATCACTTTCGATAAACATTCTGTGATGTTTTCCTTTTATTTCTTCAATTTTATAACCAAAAGTAAGGGCAAAATTGTGGTTTGCATTGTCTAAAGTTCCGTCGAGATTGTATGTTGCAATGATGCTTGTATGTTCAATTGTTTCAAGTTTAATTCCTATTTCAGGGTCTTGAAATAAATATTCTGTAGCTGCGCCGGATATAAATTTTTGTTCTTCGAGTTCTTCTTTTAATTTGTTCAAATCCTTAATTTTCTCCAAAAGTTCGTTTTCTTGTTCTTTTGATTTTTCAACAGCTTTTTTAAGAATTCTTTCGTTTGCAGTAGATTTTATATTAATTTCTTCAAGCTGAGCTTGTTTTTTTGCCATTTCGTCTTGAGTTGAATGAAGGACTTCAAGATTTTGACGCATTCGCTCTTCTTGCATCGACATAATTTCTGTTTGCTTTTTCAGCTCTATTTCAATTTTTTTCGATTCGGAAAAATCGGTTGCCAAACTCAATATTTTCACTACATTTCCGGTATCGTCGAGAATTGCTGCATAAATTACCGAAAGCCAATATTCTTTTTCACCCACAAGAATATGTTCAAATCTTTGAACGTGTTGACCTTCTTTCACTGTTAACCAAAAACGGAGATATTCATTTTCGTCTTCCGGATTAATAAAACTTTGATGTAATGTGTCAACAATTTGACTTTCGGGAATTGCCAATAAATCGAGCAAATTTCGGTTCACCGAAGTAATATATCCTTTTGTATCAATTTCAATAACTAATGAAGAATCGTCAATTGCAGAAAGTATACTTGTCATCTCGGCTTCTCTTCTTGCAGAATCTTCTTGTGCTAACTGAAGTTCTTCAAAATTTCGTCGCATTTCTTGCTCTTGAGCAGCCATTTGCTCGGCTTGAAGTTGCGATTGTTCAAGAAGTTCGGCAGTTCTGGAGTTGATTCTGGCAATGGAAAGTGATGCTGCAATATTTTCGGATACTTTTTCTACGAATTCTATTTCATAAGATCGAAATTCGTTGAAAGAAGCAATTTCAATAACTCCAAAAACTTCATCTTCCACTTTCATAGGAACAATTAACAAACTTCTTGGCGCTGCTCCGCCTAATCCGGACGTAATTGTAATATATGTTTGAGGAATATCTGTCATATAAACCGTTTCTTTTTCAACGGCTGCTGTTCCGACTAATCCTTCTCCGGGATAAATTTTCTTTTGCTTTTTCTTTTCGTGACCAAAAGCATAAGACGAAGTGAGGTCAAAATGAGCATCGTGCGGATCGGAATTATTGAAAATAAATAATCCGGCTTGATTTGCATTTAAAAAATGAACAAGTTTTCTTATTACAATATCTGAAAGTTTTTGAATATTTCCGGTGCTTTGACGTAAAATATCATTGAATGTGGCAAGACCTTCGTTTGCCCATTTTCTCATGTCGTCTTCTTTCTTTCTTTTTTCTTCGTCAATTTTTGCTTGATTAAGATTTTGTCTCATTTCGAGCAACGAGTTGCCAAGTTTATCGTCGGCACTTAGCGGTTGAAATTCGGTATTAAAAATTCCTTTCCCGAGTGTTATGGCAAATTGAGTAGTTTGTCGAAGACCTGCAACAAGTTCGTTGATACTGTTGTTAATGCTCGACATTTCATCTTTGCCGCTTGTTTCATAAACGGTATCCGGAATATTTCCTTTACTAAGCGGAATTAATTTATTTTGAAGTATATTTATAGGTTTTTTAATTGAAAACGAAAATTGAAGAATAATAAAAACCAATAATAACAGAATTATTAGCGAAATAATATAAATTGAATTATAAACAGCAACAAATACAAAGCTTTTATTGTTGTTTATTGCCAAAAAAAGTTGTTCAAGTTCGGGTTCTATATTTTGACTTTCGGTTCTTAATTTTCCGTAAAGTCCTTCGTTTAAGGTAAATCCGAGTTCTTTATCAATATCAACAAGTGATGTAAAGTATTGTTTGTAATCGTTAAGATTTTTTATTAGAGTGTTGTCATTAACAATAATGTCTCCGGGAATAATTGCAGTGTCGGGGTTTGTATTTCCCGAATTTAAACTAACATTAGTAAGTTTCATAAAATTATTTATAAAACTTTTGTAATGATTTGAGTTTCGCGAAAATAAATAGTTATCGCTGTTTTGTTTAAGTTCAAAAATTATGTTTGATTGACCTGTGTTTTGAGATTGTTTAAGTGTTTGCTCGGAAACATTTATCATATTTCCTATAATTCCGGAATTTACAGAACCTCTTTGAATTATTTTTTGAACTATCTCTTTGAATAAATCGTTATAAACAATATCAACCTGAGTAATTCTTTCGATATTTTCGGTAAGTTTAAGCGTTTTTGTCAGTTTATCGTTTTTTAATAACTCAAGAGATTCGTTAAATTTCTTTTGAGAATCTTCGTGTTTTTTTAAATATTTATTTTCCTGAGTTGAGAAAAAACCCGGATCGCTGTTATATCCGGAAATAAAATTTTGCTCGAATATTCTTGTATTCAAATAATTAGACTTTAATTCGGCAATATTTTGTTTATAGGTTTGATAATGTTTTATATTTGAAAGCGTGATTATAAAATATAAAACCATAGCTGTAATAAATGCAACTACAATAGCAATTAAGATATTAAATCTTAATCTAATGCTAATATTTCTTATGAATGAAATCATAAATACCGTATTAATTTATTTATTTACGGAAAATTTCTAAATATAATATGAATTGAACAAAAATAAAAAAAAAATGTAATCTAAACTTTTAAATGAGTAAATTTATTTAATATTTTTAAAAAATAAATTTACTAAATCAATCAAAAATTAAATTTTGCAGTAAAATCATTACTTTTTATATTTCCTGCAAATTAAATATAATATACAAATATTATGCTTTATCCGTTAAAATTTAAAAATATTTACAAAGAAAAGATTTGGGGAGGCTCAAAATTAAAATCTGTTTTGAATAAAAAAGATATTTTTTACGATAATATTGGCGAAAGTTGGGAAATTTCGGGACTTGAAAATAATGTTTCGGAAATCTCAAACGGTTTTTTGAAAGGAAAATCTTTAATTGAAATTATTGATTCGTATAAAGAAAAAATTATTGGCGGAAAAGTTTTTGCAGAATTTGGAAATAATTTTCCGCTTCTTATAAAATTTATTGATGCAAACGACGATTTATCGGTTCAAGTTCATCCGAACGATTTAATTGCAAAAAAACTTCATAATGCAAACGGAAAAACAGAATTGTGGTATATTATTGATGTCGATAATGATTCAAATTTAATTTCGGGGCTTAATAAATCTGTTAAAAAAGAAGTTTTTTCCGAAGCAATTTCAGAAAACAAAGTTACCGAATTATTGAATTTTGTTCCGGTTTCAAAAGGAGATTCTTTTTTTATTCCGGCAGGAAAAATTCATGCTATTTGCAAAGGAATTTTACTTGCAGAAATACAGCAAACATCGGACATTACTTATAGAATTTACGATTGGAACAGACCGGATTCCGACGGAAAAATGAGAGAACTTCATATTGAAAATTCTCTTTTAGTTGCCGATTTAGAGTATAAAAGCGATTCATTAATTTCTCAAAAAAAAATTGATAGTAATAGAAGCGAAATTAAGAAATGTAACTTTTTTACAGTCAACATTTTGAAAACTGATGCAGAAATTAATATTGATTATTCAAATATCGACAGCTTTATAATATATATGTGTGTGGAAGGAGAATTTATTATTAAAAACGATAATTTTGAAATAAATGTTATTAAAGGCGAAACGATTTTAATTCCGGCAGAAATAAAAAATTTCGGAATTTTCCCGATTAAAAATTCCGAAATTCTTGAAATTTATATTTAATTCAATTTATATTCCGAAAATTACCGAAGCTTCGGATTTAACAATTTCTATTGCGGATTCAACCGGTTGAGAGTCGTTTTGAATATATAATTCCATTGCATATTTTGTAAAATCTTGTCCTTTCATTTGCGGATTCATTTGAGTTCCTGCAACATTTATGTTTCTGATAACTTGTTCTTTTGCGTTTTTAACCGCATTCCACGATTTTTTGCTCAAATATAATTGTTGAGATAAATTGTGATTAAATTCTTTTCTAATTGCTTCGAGCATTGCTATTTGCAGTTGTCTGGACGAAATTCCGGGAGTTTGCAATCTGAGAGCCAAAGATTCTATTGTAATTCTTTCCAAGAAAAGCAACATTCTTTCATAAGCTTGCAAACGAAGCGGTGTAACTAATTTATGATTTTCGCCGAAAGCTGCTACTTTTTGCTTGTTTAAATCGTGTTCGGTAAATTTTTTTACTAACATGTAAACAACCACCAAAAGTATAAACGACGGAAGTGTATATTTTAATATTTCTAAAATTTGTATTAGCATTTTGTGATATTTTAATTTTATTTTTGAATAAATTCTGTTACGTCAAAAGCGAAGAAAATAATTCGCAGGACTTTTCCTTCCGAATCTTTATAAGGTGTGTAGGAAGCCGACAAATTTTTAGGTTCGCCGGATTTTGTATATCTCACAAGTTGTTTTCTCAATAAATTTCCTTTCTTAACTTCTTCTATTATCTCTTTAAGTTCTGTTATTTGTTCGGCTTTTACAAGTTCAAAAACTGTTTTTCCCTGCAAATCTTTCAATTCAAATCCCATTGTTTGAAGATACAAATCGTTGGCTGTAAGCAATTGTCCTTCAGGCGTATATTCGATACTCATTACTGTATTGTTCACTGCATTTAGCATGCTTTGCATTTCTTTTGAGTGAAAATCGTATTCGGTTTGAATTGATTGAAGTTCTTTTATTTTTTCGTTAAGTTCCTGTTCTTTATTATATAGTTCAACTGTTTGATTTGTAGATTTTGCCAACAATTCAATAGTTTTAATACTAACAATTGATGAGTTTAACGATGAAGAAATATTTTCGGCTGTTTGCTCAATAAATTGTAATTTATGTTTTTCGGGAACGTTTACAAAAGCAATTTCAATAACTCCGAGAACTTCATTGTGCCACATAACCGGCGTTATAAGTAAATATCCGGGAAGTGCATTTCCTAATCCCGATGAAATATTCATGTAATTTTCGGGAAGTTTGCTAAGTTCAATTTTCTTTTTGGCATAAACACAGGCTCCAACAAGTCCTTCGCCGACAGCAAAACTTTTCTCTATAAATTTTTCGCTCGAAAATGCGTAAGATGAAACCAATTCTATTCTTTTATCGGTTTCGTAATGATGAATGTAAAATCCGCCAAACACAGCATTGGTGTAGTTTACCAGAGTTTTTATAAGATTTAAAGTAAGAGTTTCTAAATTGCTTGTAATGAGATTTTGAACTTTTGCTATTTCGGCAAATCCGTTTCTTACCCATTCTTCTATTTCCGAAATTTTTTCATTTTCTTTTTTTTCTATTTCAATATCTTTTATTTTTTGAATAATTTGTCCAACCAAAATACTTAATTCGTCGTTTACATTTTCATTTTTTTCAATTGAATTGTAATCTCCTTCAATTATTTTTTTACTCACCTTTATATATTCAAGGTTTTTTTCATATATTTTTTTAAGATTTTCGTCAATTATATTTATTTCGTTAACATTACTTTTATTTTGAAAATCGGTATTTTTTCCGCTTGCAACATTTATAGACCTTTCAACTGTTTCATTAAATTTTTCGTCGAACTTTTTTGTTAAATAATTTATAAATAGAATAGAAAAAATGTAAACAATAATTATCAATATAATATTGTAACGAGTGTTAATTAATATTTGTTTTGAAAATTCGCGTAAAGGTGTAAAATTGTAGATTTTCCAATAATTATCGGAGTTTTCGGGATTTATTATTTGTGTGGTGTAAACGTAGCCGCCAAAAGTTCCGTTTGCCGGTTTTCCGTTAATTTTTTCAAATAATTGCTTTTCGGTGCCTTCAATTTCCGAAATGTTTTTTGTTTTATTCCAATCTTTTCCGGTGAAACTTATTATGTTATTTTTTTCGCTTAGAAGTATTTTTATAGTGTTCAGTCGATTTTTATTCGTATAAATTATTTGTTCAAACTTTTTTGGATTGAAAGCTATTCCTATAATTCCCAAGAATTTATCGCCTGAATAAACAGGAAAAAATATTTTAATTATTTCTAAATCTTTTCCGAATATTTCTTGGTTTTTTGGTTCATCAACAATAATATTTTTATTTTTCTTTATCTTATAAAAAAGTGTAGGATTAATTATTTTATCAAAATTTGAATTTGTTTCTTCAATATTAATTTCGCCTTTATTTTTGGAATAAATTATTGATTTATAATAAACGGTATCGGTTTTTCTTGTTTGAAGCGAGTCGTTATAAAATTTAATTTCCGGCGGTCTGACAAGAATAATTTTTTCGATATTTTCATTCAAAAGAGAGTTTTTCCAAAATTCGTTGTTTTCTTTTTGAATGTATTCAGAACTGAAATTCTCGGATAAAACTTGAAGTATTTTGAAGTTTTTATTTAGCTCGTTTGAAATTTTTTCGGCATCTAATTCGGTTGAATAAATACTGAATTTTAAATCTTCTTTTTTGGCATTATTATATGAAAACAGTAAAATTAATATAATTACAAGTGTAAAAATTGCCGTTAAAACTATTATTGAATAGCTTGATATTATTGATTTTATGTTATTAAAAGATAATTTCATTTATAAAATTATATTATTTTTGATATTCTTCGTAAAGTAACGAACCAATTGACAAAACTCTATATATTCTTCCAATTGAATTTCTAATTGGTGCATAAATATTTAAGAATGTATATTGTTCTTTTTCAACCAAATAAATTTTTTCGGTTCTTTCTTCGGAATCGCCGTTTTTTAAATCTTTCCACATAGATTTATATGTTTCCGAATAGTTTTTATCTTTTATAAGTTCCGAATGCGAAATACCTATTAATTCATTTGCTTCAACTCCCAAAAGATTTGTATATTTTTCATTTACATCAACAATTTTTCCGGTTAAGTCAAATTCGATAACAAAAGCAGACATTTTTATTGATTTTATAATTTCTGTAATTTCAATAAGACTTTTATCCAGTTTTCGGTTTTGTCGTCTGTGTGTATCAATTTTTTCCTGTAATTCGGTTCTTTGTGTATTTATAAGTTTTGCTTGATGTTGTGTTTGTTCTAAAAGTTTTTGAGTTTGTTGTCGGTTATAAATACTTGCAAATGTTGATGCAATATTTTCGCCAATTCTTTCAACAAATTCTATTTTAAAATTTTCTATTATTTTTATTGAAGCAAGTTCAATAACGGCTTGAACTATATTATTGAAAATCAATGGAATTATTACAATTGATTTTGGGTCGGTGTGTCCAAATCCGGATTTTATTTTGGTGTAATCTTCGGGAATTTCGGTTATAAAAATGCTTTGTTTTTCCATAAAACATCTGCCTACAAGCCCCGAATTTGCTTTAATTGTTTTACTTTTTACTTTTTCTTCGCTGAATGCGTAATTTGCCGACATTTGAAGAAATATATCTTCCGTATTTTCTCTGTTTACAACAAATATTGCTCCCATTTCTATTTCCAAAAATCCTATTATTTTCTTTAATAACGACATTGAAAGTGAATTCAAATTATTGTCGTGTTGCAAAATTGCGGAAACTTCAAAGGCTCCTTCATTTAATTTTTCTCTCAATTCGTTTTCAGAACTTTGTGCCTTATGAATTTCTATAATATTGGAAATATTTTTATGTAATTTTAAAAAATAATTATTCAAATTGTTTTGGGTTTCAGGAAATTCAACAAAATTTCTTTCATTATATAAACTAATTTTTCCGAGTATTTCTTGAATTTCTTTTTTATCGTTATAAACTTGATTCAAATTTTTGTTTACATTTAATTTGAACCCGAATAATCTTATTTCTTTATCCGGAGAAAAATTTCCCAATATTAACAAATTTAGCCTTTTTGCTATTTTCTTTTCCACATTATTTACCGAAAACATTACTAAACTCATTAATATTATAAAAAATACGAAAAGTATTGTAAACAATATTATTAAGTTTCTTTTAACTTTTATTAATCCGTTTTGCGTTGTTTGATTTGAATATATTAAACAAGAATATCCGTCGAGCGAATTAACTTTTTCAAAATATATTGTATTTTTTGAAAGTTCGTTTTGTTCAATTGTTTCATAATTAATATATCCCGAATTTTTTGTTTTCATATTTCTAAATTCTTCCGAGAATTTAAAATTTTCGTCGATTCCGGTGTTAAAAACAAAGTTTCCGTCTGTATTTATAAAAAACAGTTGATATCCTTCGCTAATAATATCTTCGGAATAAATTTTCGACAATGAAGCTTTAACTCCTTCATAAACTGTTACTTGAATTATTGCACTAATGTAACCGTCGAAATATAAAGGACTGTAAACCGAAAGTTTTGAATCGAACTTAATATTTTTTTGCTCAAAATATTTTTCACCTTTTTCAACAGTTTGAACAACAGGATTTGAATTATCAATAAATAATATACTGTTTGGCGTACTATTATCCGACAACTCATTGGAAACTATTCTCAAATATCCGTCGTCTGTTTTTTGCCAAATACTTATAAATGAATTAGATGTGTGAGTAATTTTATCTACCAATTCTCTGTTTCCTAAAATAATATTATTTCCAAAAATTAATGAAGGAATTTTCTTTTTAAAACTTTCGCCCGATTGTTCTATAACGGCTTCAATAACAGAAGAATCTTGAGCCGAAAAATTAAATCGGCTTATTGTTTTAATAAAATCAAGCGAAATTCTTTCGGCAACGGTAAGTTTATTTTTTGAATTATTATCTATAACTTTCAAAATATTTGAAAATTCCGATAATTTGTTTTCAAAATAAATTTCAAATTTTTCGTTTGTATTCTTTTCTACAAATTTGTATGTGTAAATGCCCGATAGAAGAAACACTCCTAAAATTATAAAAATTAAAGATAAATATATAATTAAACTATATTTTTTATAAAACTTCATACACTTTATGACAAATTTAATCTGCTAAATTAAAAAAATTATTATAAAAATTTAATTTTTTTATGCCGATATTTTAATCCTTTTTAATTTACGGGAATTACAACTGTTATTGATGTTCCTTTATTTATTTCGCTTTTTATAGAAATTTCTCCTTTGTGCCTTTCAACAAATTCTTTACATAATATAATTCCAAGTCCCGAACCTTTTTCGTTGTTTGTTCCGTAAGTCGAAAAATGTTCGGTTGTATTAAATATTTTCACCAAATTTTCTTTTTCAATTCCTATTCCGTTATCTTCAACGATAAGTTCTATGTAATTCTTGTTTGATTTTACAAAATCGTTAATAATAATTTTGATATTTCCGTTTTCGGGTGTAAATTTTATTGAGTTAGAAATTAAATTCCTCACAATTGTGTTAAGCATATTTTCATCGGCAAAAAGTGTAAATTCTTTAACCGGATTGTGCGAAACTGTAAGGTTTTTTCGGTAAAAATTTGGTGTGAAAAGTGAAATATTTTCTTCAACAATTTCATTTAACGAAAGCTCTTCGGGTCTGAAAACTATTCTTCCGCTTTGGCTTTTTGCCCATTCAAAAAGGTTTGCAAGTAAATTAAAAACCGAATCTGACGATTCTCTTAATGTTTCAATAAAATCGCGAACTTCGTCTCTGTTTAGTTCATCGTATTCTTCTATTAACAAATCAAGTGCGTTTTTTAAATTGCCCACAGGTCCTCGCAAATCGTGACCAATTATTGAAAACATTTTATCTTTTGTATCGTTTGTGCTTCTTAAAAGTTCGGCTTGGCTGTTTATTTGAACATTTTGTTCGGTTAATTGAAGCAAAGCTTTTTCAAGTTCTATTGTTTGATTTTCAAGCTCTTGATTTTGTTCTGTTATTAATCTTTCTGCTTCTTTTTGTTCGCTTATATCTGTTGAACTGATAAGAACAACTTCGTTTGTATCAATCCAATATATTTTACTTGCAGTTACTTGATACCATCTTTTTGTTTCAGGCTCAAAATATTCATGGTCAACAGTTTCAAAAATTTCTTTGCTGTTGAGTTTTTCTTTTATATAGAAATTTAATAAAATTTTGTTTCTCTTTTCAATTTCTTTTTCCGATTTGTTTTCTTTATCGTAAAATAAATTCATTGCATTTCGGTTCAAAAAGATAATATTTTCGTTAATCGGGTCAATAACAAATATTAATTCGTTAACATTATCGGTTACTTTCTGAAAAATATCGTAGCCTTTAAATATTGCATTTTCAACTTGCCTTTGTTCGGTAATATCTTCTATTAAAGCAAGTCCGCAAATTTCATTTTCATTAATATTTATTTTTTTTGTTTTAATTGAAACTAATAATTCGGGTAAATTTGTATTTATATTATAATTTCCTTCAAAAAAACTTTCGTGTCCAACCAATGCTTTCTCAAAAGTTTGAACAAGCATTTCGTCGGAAAAATCTCTTAAACTATAATTCTCGTTATTATTTTCCTTAATATTCAGAATTTCTTTACCTTTATTATTTATATAAAAAACATGCAAATCTTTGTTATATAAAAAAAGACCGATGTTTAAATTATCATACAAAAAAAACCTGCTTTTATGTTCAAAATCTATACTTTCGTTTACCGATAAATTATCTTTTTCATATTTATTTTTATAAAATTGAATTTCTTTCAACAATTTATCATTTTCTTCGGAAAGACTTTTTACTTTTGCACTTAATTCAGAGTTCATAACATGTTTATATAATTATAACAAAAATAGTTAATTATTTTTATTTTACTACTAAAATACCAGAGTTTTAAAAGCTTTAAAATTTTAATTTTATTATGAAAGATATTGAACTTTATTAAAAAAATCTAAATGAGCATTACATTTATTATAACAATTATTGCAATTACGCTGGTTTTTTCCGCATTTTTTTCGGGAATGGAAATTGCCTACATTACTGCAAATAAATTCCGAATCGAATTAGACAAAAAACAAAATTTAATGTCGTCAGGAATTATTAAAATTTTTACTAAAAATCCAGGTCAATATATTGCTACAATGCTTGTTGGCAACAATGTTGCTCTTGTAGTTTACGGTTTATATTTTGCCAAACTTTTGGAACCATATATTCTTCAATATATTACGCAAAGTTCGGGTTGGGCTGTTTTAATTCAAACAATTGTGTCAACAATATTAATACTTGTTACAGCAGAATTTCTTCCAAAAACTATTTTCAGACAAAGCTCAAACTTTTTTTTGAATATTTTTGCTGTTCCTGTTTTTATATTTTACATACTTTTTTTCCCTATTGCAAAATTTACAGTTATTTTCTCAAACGCAATTATTAAATTATTTTTTAAAACAAATATTAAAACTCCCGAAAATATTACATTCGGAAGAATGGATTTAAACAATTTTCTTACTGTTGCCGAAAACGAAAATAAAAATTCCGATGACATTGAAAATGAGGTAAAAATATTTAAAAACGCATTATATTTTTCAAAAATAAAAGTGCGTGAATGCTTCGTGCCGCGAAACGAAATTATTGCTGTTGATATTGATGACAGTATAGACGATGTTAAAGAAATTCTTATTAAAACTAAAGTCTCCAAAGTTCTTGTTTATAAAGACAGTATCGACAATATTATCGGATATGTTCACACTTTTGATATTTTTAAAAAACCAAAATCAATAAAAGCTGCATTAAACAAAATTATTGTTGTTACCGAAACTATGCCTGTTAATAAACTTCTTAACCAATTTATTCAATCACATCACAGCTTAGCTTTGGTTGTTGATGAGTTTGGAGGAACTTCCGGAATTGTTACAATGGAAGATATTATTGAAGAAATTATCGGCGAAATTGAAGACGAACACGATGTTGACGAAAATTTAGACAATAAAATTTCCGAAAACGAATTTATGCTTAGCGGAAGAATTGAAATTGATTATTTAAACGAAAAATACAATTTGCAAATTCCCGATTCTCATAACTACGAAACAATTGCCGGATTAATTTTAAATATTCACGAACAAATTCCCGACAAAGGACAAATTATTCAATCCGGAAACCTTAAATTTGAAATTATTAAAGTTGAAGGTCCTAAAATAAAAAAAGTAAAACTTACAATTATTGATTAAAAATGAGCGAATCTATAAAACATGAATGCGGAATTGCACTTATCAGACTTCTTAAACCTAAAGAATTTTATATAAAAAAATACGGTACAAATAAATACGCTCTTCACAAACTTTATTTGTTAATGGAAAAACAACACAATAGAGGCCAAGACGGTGCAGGTGTTGTAAGTTTGAAACTAAATCTTGAAGCAGGCGAAAAATATATTTTTAGAGAAAGAAGCAATAAATCTTTACCAATTAAAGAAGTTTTCGACAATATATATCTTAGAAACAACAATAACGACACCGAAATTGAACCTTTCCTGGGAGAAGTTATGCTCGGACATCTCAGATACGGAACTTTCGGAAAAAATAATATCGAAAGCGTTCACCCGGTTATGCGACAAAATAATTGGAGAAGCAGAACTCTTGTTTTAGCCGGAAATTTTAATATGACAAATGTTGACGAACTTTTCGAAAATCTGAAAAAATACGGACAACACCCGATTGATTATTCCGACACTGTTACCGTTCTTGAAAACCTCGGTCATTTTCTCGACCAAGAAAATCAAGGTTTATTTGAACTTTACAAACTTAGAGGACATTCACATAAAGACATTACAAATCTTATTGAAGAAAATATCGATATAGAAAATATTCTTCGGTCTTCAAGCAAATATTGGGACGGCGGTTATGCAATGGCAGGCGTTATCGGTCATGGCGACGCATTTGTGCTTCGCGATCCGTCGGGAATTCGTCCCGCATTTTTCTATCACGACGACGAAGTGGCTGTTGTTGCTTCGGAAAGACCTGTTATTCAAACCGTTTTTAATGTAACTTCCGATAAAATTCATGAAGTTGAACCCGGTCATGCACTTATTATTAAAAAATCAGGAACAGTTTATCAAACTAAAATTAAAGAACAACTTGAAAAAAAATCATGTTCTTTTGAAAGAATTTATTTCTCAAGAGGAACAGATAAAGACATTTACAACGAAAGAAAAAAACTTGGAGAATTAATTACTCCCGAAGTTTTAAAAATTATTAATAACGATATTAAAAATTCTGTTTTCTCTTTTATTCCAAACACAGCAGAAACAGCTTTTTACGGAATGATTAAGGCTGTTGAAACTTATTTGAACGACCTTAAAAAAAATCAAATTCTTGAACTCGGAAATAATTTAACACCCGAAAAACTTTCGGAAATATTGGCAATGCGACCAAAAGTGGAAAAAATTGCCGTGAAAGATGTAAAACTCAGAACTTTTATTACTCACGACGAAGACAGAAACGACATGGTTGAGCATGTTTACGACATAACTTACGGAACTGTTAACCGAAAAAATGACAATCTGGTTATTATAGACGACTCAATTGTGAGAGGAACAACTCTCCGACAAAGTGTCATAAAAATCCTCGACCGTTTAGAACCCAAAAGCATTATAATTGTTTCGTCGTCGCCACAAATAAGATATCCCGATTGTTACGGAATTGACATGGCAAATTTGGGCGATTTTATTGCTTTTAAAGCTACAATTGAATTGTTGAAAGATACAAATAAACAATCTGTAATAGAAGAAGTTTATAAGAAATCAAAAGCACAAGAAAAACTTCCGAAAGAAGAAATTACAAATTTTGTGAAAGAAATATATAAACCTTTTAGTCCGCAACAAATTTCGGATAAAATTGCTCAACTTGTTACAGATAAATCGGTTAAAGCAGAAGTTAAAATTGTTTATCAAACTATTGAAAATCTGCACAAAGCTTGTCCGGAAAATACCGGCGATTGGTATTTTACCGGCGATTATCCAACACCCGGCGGAAATAAGGTTGTAAATAAAGCATTTATTAATTATTATGAAGGAAAAAAAGGCAGAGCTTATTAATTAAAAAAATAAGATTAAAACTAATTTTAAAAATATAATTCAAAATGAACAATACGGTAATAAATTGCAAAGCAATTGCAAAACACTATCAAGTTGGAACTCAAACTGTAAAAGCTCTTAGAACTATTGATATAGTTATAGAAAAAGGCGAATACGTTGCAATTATGGGACCTTCAGGTTCGGGAAAATCAACACTGATGAATATTATCGGTTGTTTAGATACTCCAACATCCGGAGATTATGTTCTCAACGGAACAAACGTGAGTAAAATGACCGACAACGAACTTGCGGAAACCAGAAACAAAGAAATTGGTTTTGTATTTCAAACATTTAATTTATTGCCAAGATATACAGCTTTGGAAAACGTTATGCTTCCAATGATTTACGCAGGTTTAGATAAAGAAACACGAAGAAAAAGAGCCGAAGATGTTCTTCAAAGTGTTGATTTATCCGACAGAATTACTCATCGTCCGAGCGAACTTTCAGGCGGACAAAGACAAAGAGTTGCCGTTGCAAGAGCTTTGGTTAATAATCCTTCGATTATTTTGGCCGATGAACCGACAGGAAATTTGGACTCAAAAACGTCTGTTGATATTATGAATCTTTTTTCAAAAATTCATGCCGACGGAAATACGGTTATTGTGGTAACTCACGAAGAAGATATTGCTAAATATGCTCACAGAATTATTAGACTGAGAGACGGAATGGTAGAAAGCGATAAATAAAATGCCCGATTTAGAAAAAATATTAAGTCTCGACCTTCTCAGAATCACCGTTGATGTTGCAGCCGACATTGTTGGCGAAAACAGTTCATATTTTGATGATTTGATTAATTATTCGTTACTCGAAAAAAAAACTCTCAGTTTAAATGCTACAAGAGTTATTGAGATAATAATTACAAAAAAAAGAGAATTATTTTTTCCTTACGCCAATTTAATTGCCGAAAAATATCCTACTTTCAAAACCGACGGACTTAAAAGAATGTATCCGAAAATACTTGGTTTTGCTACAGAAAAAATTTCGGACGAAAACAAAATTATTCTGCTCGAAACTTGTTTCAAATATTTGCTTTCCGAACGTGAAGCTCTTGTAGTGAGAGTAAATTGTATGGATTTAATTTATAAAATTTCGGAAGAAATTCCGGAAATAAAAGGCGAATTACAAGCAAGCCTTGAATTTATTTATGACCAAAGTGCCGCATCAATTCAAGCAAGAGCAACCAAAATATTATCAAAATTAAAATAAAAAAAACCGAAATGACAATTCAACAAAGAGCCGAAGCTTTTATCAAATTAGGAAAAAAAATATCAGAAAATAAAATCAACACCAAGAATTCAAATCCTTGGTTTACACCCGAAAACGTTGAATTTGCAATTCGCCAAACTATAATTTCTTTATCCGAAGAAAATATAAACAAATGGATAAAAATGTATCCGGAAACAGATGAAGCCAAAAACAAGAAAATAATTGGTGTTATTTCTGCCGGAAACATTCCGCTTGTTGGTTTTCACGACTTTTTATCTGTTTTAATTACAGGAAATTTTTATACCGGAAAATTCTCTTCAAAAGACAATTCTCTAATGACAACTTTAATAAGTTTACTTTTAGAAATTGAACCCGAATTTAAAAAATATATTCAAATTAAAGAAGATAAAATTTCCGATTTCGACGCAGTTATTGCAACCGGAAGCAATAACTCAGCAAGGTATTTTGAATATTATTTTGGAAAATATCCGCATATTATTCGCAAAAACAGAAACTCTGTTGCGATAATTACAGGCGATGAAACAGATGATGAATTGGATTTACTTGCCGACGATATTTTTGTGTATTTTGGATTGGGTTGCAGAAACGTTTCAAAACTTTTTTTGCCCGACAATTACAATCTTCATAATATTTTTAAAAGCTCGTTAAAATACAGCTATATCAGAAACAATAACAAATACTCCAATAATTACGACTACAACAGAGCAATTTACATGATGAATCAAATAAATTTTTTCGATAACGGATTTATGATTTTGAAAGAAGATATTGGCATTTCATCGCCTGTTTCGGTTGTTTTTTATGAAAATTATTCTAAAATTGAAACTGTTAAAGAAAGATTAAATATTGATTCGGAAAAAATACAATGTCTCGTTACTAAAAAAGGAATTATTGAAAATTCGATATACTTCGGAAACACGCAAAAGCCTTATCTTTGGGATTACGCGGATAATGTTGACACAATGAAATTTTTGATTGATTTGAATAATGGATAAAACAAAAACTCTGATTGTAATTTTGGGTCCAACCGGAATCGGGAAAACCGATTTAAGTATTGAAATTGCTCAATTGCTTGATACCGAAATAATTTCATCGGATTCAAGGCAATTATTCAAAGAACTTAAAATTGGAACTGCAGTTCCTTCAAACGAACAACTTTCGGCAATTAAACATCATTTAATTGGTAATAAATCTATTTTTGATAATTACAGCGCCGGAAAATACGAAATTGATGTTTTAGAAATCTTGGAAAATATCTTCAAAAATAAAAATTATGCTTTACTTGTCGGCGGTTCGGGAATGTATATTGATGCCGTTTGTAAAGGAATAGACGATTTGCCCGATATTGACCAAGAAATTAGAAAAAATCTTTGCAAAAGATATGATAACGAAGGAATTGAAAGTCTTAGATTTGACCTAAAAAGACTTGACCCTGAATGTTACTCAAAAACCGATTTGCAAAATTCAAAAAGAATACTTAAAGCTCTGGAAATTTGCATTCAAACCGGAAAAACATATAGTTCTTTTCTAAAAAATTCCGAGAAAAAAAGATATTTTAATATAATAAAAATCGGACTTGAAAGAGACAGAAACGAGTTATATGACAGAATTGACAAGCGAATTGACATAATGCTCGAAAGCGGATTGCTTGAAGAAGCAAAACAATTTTTGGAGCATAAAGATTTAAACTCGTTAAACACTGTTGGTTACAAAGAATTATTCCCGTATTTTGAAAATAATTATTCGTTTGATGAAGCCGTTAGACTAATAAAAAGAAACAGCAGACATTACGCAAAACGCCAAATTACTTGGTTTAAACGCGATAAAGAAATTATTTGGTTTAATGCCGACGACAAAGAAAAAATTATAAATTTTATTAACGAAAATATCAATATTTGATACTAATCCGAAATATGAAATATGAATAACAAAAACGAGATAGAACACATCACAATTAGAGTTTACGGAATTTTAATAAATGAAAAAAATGAAGTTCTGCTTAGCGATGAATTTGCTTTGGGACAAAGAATTACAAAATTTCCCGGTGGCGGTTTAGATTTGGGTGAAGGAACAATAGATACATTAAAACGAGAATTTATTGAGGAATTTAATCAGGAAATTGAAGTTTTGGAACATTTTTATACAACAGATTTTTTTCAGAAAGCATTCACACTCAAAAATTTTCAACTTTTTAGCATTTACTATTTAGTTAAAATATTGGGGAAAAACAATTTGAAATTATCCGAAAAACCATTCGACAAAGAAAATTTTGAACCCGGCGATCAAACAATCAGATTTGAAAAAATTGAAAAGTTAACAACCGATTCTGTAACTTTTCCGATAGATAAAGTTGTGATGAAAAAAATAAAGGAAAAATACAAAACTTCAATAAAAAAAACATTATGAAAGTAATGATTTTAGGTCCGGCATATCCGTTAAGAGGCGGAATTGCAGACACAAACGAATCGCTCGCAAACGCATTTATTAAAAAGGGATTTCAAACTAAAATTCTTTCTTTCAAATTACAATATCCAAATTTTTTGTTTCCCGGAAGAACACAATTTTCTGAAGAAAAAAAACCTGAAAATTTAGATATTGAAACTTATGTAAACTCAATAAATCCAATAAATTGGCTGCGTTCGGCAAAAAAAATTAATAAATTTAATCCGGATATTTTAATTATAAGATATTGGTTGCCTTTTATGTCGCCGTGTTTGGGAACAATTGCAGGTTTTGTAAACAAAAACATAAAAGTTATTGCCTTAACCGACAATATTTTGCCTCACGAAAACCGATTGGGCGATAAAATTCTTACAAAATATTTTGTCAAAAATATTGATGCTTTTATTACAATGTCAAACACAGTTTATGCTGAACTTGAAGAATTTACATCGAAACCAAAAATAAATATTCCGCACCCGATAAATACAAATCTTGGAAAAAAAACAACTAAAAAAGAAGCAATTGAATTTTTAAAATTAGATGAAAATTATAAATACATTTTATTTTTCGGACTTGTAAGAAAATATAAAGGACTTGATTTATTGATTGATGCAATGTCGGACGAAAGAATAAAATCAGAAAAAATTAAGCTTATTGTTGCCGGTGAATTTTACGATTCACCCCAAATTTACACCGAGCAAATCGTCAAAAACGGAATTGAAGAAAATGTAATTATTCATAATAAATTTATTCAGCTCGAAGAAATAAAATATTATTTTTCGGCTTCGGATTTATCTGCACAAACCTATCACAACGCCAGCCAAAGCGGAATTACTCAAATTGCCATGAACTTTGAAATACCTATGCTTGTTACAAATGTTGGCGGATTAGCCGAAGTTGTGAAACACAACGAAACAGGTTTTGTTTGTGAAAAAAATGCCGACAAAATTGCCGAATGTATTTTAAGTTTTTTTAATAATGAAAATTCAAATTTATTAATTGAAAATATCAAACAGGAAAAAATAAAATACAGCTGGGACAATTTTGTCGACAGAATAATTAATGAACTTTTATAATAATTTATATAAAAATACTCAAAATATAATATACACCAATTGCCATAATTGCGCTAACCGGAATTGTAATAATCCAAGCCCAAAGCAATTTTACGGTAACACCCCAACGAACAGCAGAAAGCCTTTTGGTTGCTCCCACTCCCATTATTGAACCTGTAATTGTGTGAGTTGTGCTTACAGGAATTTTCAAAAATTCTGTTACAAATAAAGTAATTGCTCCTGCCGTTTCGGCTGCAACACCTTCAAAAGGAGTAACTTTTGTAATTTTTGTTCCCATTGTTTTCACAATTTTCCAACCTCCGCTCATTGTTCCAAATGCAATTGCCGTGTAACAAGCAATAGGAACCCAAAAAGGTATAGGAAAATCGGCAAATGAAACATCAGAACCTGTTGATTGATTTGAATATAACCACATTGTTACCCAAATAATTCCCATTACTTTTTGTGCATCGTTTCCGCCGTGGCCAATGCTAAATGCTGCGGACGAAATCAACTGTAATTTTTTAAACCATTTACCCGATTTGTATGTATTTAACGAACTCAAAAACAATGAAAATACACTCATTATTAAAACAATAATCGACAGTAAAATCCACTTAATATTTTTAGCGTCAAAAATTATACTTATATAATGATTTCCGAATTTTTCGTCAACATTTGTTTTTATTTTAAAATAGAGTAAAATAAATGTTGAAATGATAATTACAATTGATATTATTTTGGGAACAATATTTTTTGTTGCCGAATGTAAAAACCAAAGGGCAATTAAGAATGCAACAAACATTCCAACTGCGGGCGCAATAACAATAAATCCGGCAGTTTTAGAAACTGTAACTACATTTATTGAAGAAAAACCTGCATACGCAATTGCTGCTCCGGCAAATCCGCCAATAAGTGTATGCGACGAAGATGAAGGAATTCCGTAATACCAAGTTACCAAATTCCAGATAATTGCTGCAATTATACCCGACAAAATTACTTTGTATGTAATAAATTCTTCAAAAACTGTTTTGGCAACTGTGTTTGCAACACCGTGTTCTTTAAAAATAAAATATGCAATAAAATTAAAAAATGCTGCCCAAACAACTGCCTGAAAAGGAGTTAATACTTTTGTAGAAACAATTGTTGCTATTGAATTTGCTGCGTCATGGAATCCGTTAATGAAATCGAAAACCAGAGCAAGAATAATAATTAAAATAACTATACTCATTTATGTTTCTGATTAAGAATATTTTACAAGAATAGATTCTATAACATCCGCTGCGTCTTCGCATTTGTCGGAAACTATTTCCATACTTTGCAAAATATCTTTCTTTTTGATTATGTCAATAGCATTTTGTTCTTTTTCAAACAATTCCACTAATCCAAGTTCAAAAACATCATCGGCTTTATTTTCCAAATTATTCACAATTATGCATGCTTCTTTGATTTTTTTGATATTATCCAAATATCTTAATCCTTCAACTGCTTTGTTTAATTCTCTTATCGCTTCGGCGTTGATATCTGCAAGTTTTTTAATGTTTTCGTCAACTTTATCAATTTTAAACAGAATTATTTTCTTTGATGAAGCATAAATATAATCGGCAACATCATCCAGAGCCGACGCTAATTCGTGAATGTCTTCTCTGTCAAACGGAGTTATAAAATTTAATCCTAATTGAACAAAAACATCATGAGTTAAATCGTCGTTTGCGTGCTCAAAATCTTTAATTTTTTGATTTATCGTTTTACGTTTTTCAACTTCATCGGAATTAATTAATTCGATAAACAAATTGTTCATGCTGATAAGGTTCTTTGAAATTTGCTCGAAAAGATTATAGAAAACCTTATTCTTTACTGAAAATGATCGTAGAAAACTTGATATTGACATTTATTTTTATTTTTGATTAAAATGCAAAAGTAATTAATATTTCATTAATGAAACTACATGAAATACTTACAATAAAATATCTTAATTAAATAATAATCAGCGAATTAAAGTTCAAGAAATAAATTAATTAAAACCCGCAAACACACAATCGCCTGACAATCTTATTGATAACAAAGGAGAATTCCAATGTTAAATAATTGTTAATTTTTTAGAAGAAATCAATGTCGCCGTAATCGTCTTGTATTTTAACTCCGAGAACCAAGACATCGTCAAGTTGTTTTATGCCGTCTCGCCATGTTTCAAACGTTTCAAAAAGCATTTCTTTTTGTTTGTACATCGGTTCGGAACTTATATTTAACAATAATTTTTGAAATCTGTTAATTTTAAATTTTTGATTTTTATCACCTCCAAATTGATCCATATATCCGTCGGATAAAAGATACAAAATATCATTTGTTTGTAATTGAATTTTATGATTTGTAAAAGCTCTTTCGTTAACATAAACTCCAACGGGCATTCTGTCGGGTTTAACAATAATTAATTCGGGATTTCCTTTGTCGGCGTTTCTGATAATATAAAGCGGAATATTTGCGCCGGAATATTGAACTTCTTTTTTTTCTATATCAATAATACAAAGCGACATATCCATTCCGTCGGAACTTTTTCCTCTTGCATGTTCTTGATGTAGAGAAGCTTTTACTCGTTTTCTTAGTTCATTAAGAACATCGTTTGCGTGCGGTCTTTTGTCGAGTCTCACAATTTCGTTTAACAAAGCAACTCCGAGCATACTCATAAATGCGCCGGGAACTCCGTGTCCGGTGCAATCTGCTGCTGCAACAGCAATAAAATTATTTACTTGTTTTATCCAATAAAAATCGCCGCTAACAATATCGCGAGGAATGTAAAGAATAAAATTTTCGGGTATAAATTGCTTTATAAATATTGAGCTGGGCAAAACTGCTTGCTGAATAAACTGTGCGTATCTTATACTCGATGTAATATTTTTATTTATTTTTTCGAGTTGATTTTTTTGAACTTCAAGTTCTTCTTCTGTTGAAATATTTCTATAAATTCCTTCAATTGCAATTAAATCTCCGTCTTTATTAAAAGTTCCTTTGTTTGCTTGAATTATCCATCTTTCGTTTCCTTCGGGGTCAATAATTTTGTATTTCAAAGTTGGAGCAACGCCCCAATCTGTTTCCAAACTATTTTCATAATATTCTACAAAATCGGGATGAAGTATTTTATTGATAAAAAAAGGAGTTTTATAAAAGCTGTTTTTCGAATATCCGAAAACTTTCATTGCCGCAGGGCTGATATATTCATATTGTCCGTCGGGAAACGACATTCTAAATACTGCATCGCTCAATCCGGTAATTAGTCCGCTATATTTTCTTTCGCTTTCAACAAGTTCTTTTTCGGCTTTTTTTCTTATTGATATTTCTAATTTCAGTTGTTCGTTTTGCTTTTGAATTAAATCTCCGGAATGTTTTAATTCTAAATGAGTTCTGACTCTTGCCAGAAGTTCTTTTATCTTAAAAGGTTTTGTAATATAATCAACAGCACCTAAATCAAAACCTCTTATTATATCTTCGGTTCGGTCTTTTCCGGTAAGAAATATTATTGGAATATCTCTTGTTTGTTCGTCGTTTTTTAAAATTTCGCACACTTCAAATCCGTCTTGAACAGGCATAATTATGTCAAGAAGAATTAAATCGGGTTTGTGTAACAGTACTTGTTTAATTGCTTCTTTACCGTTTTCTGCTTTTATAACCTCAATATTTTCTTCTGACAATAAATCTTCCAAAACCATTAAATTGGCTTCAATATCGTCAACTATCAATAATTTTGCTCCGTTTTTCAAAATATCCTGTTTGAAATATTCTTAGTTTTTTAGATTTGTTCCAAAGTTAAGAAAATCTTTTAATTTATAATTACAATTGTTTTTTTTTGGCTGATAAAATTAAACTCTTTGAAGGAATAATTATCATTCCTTCATTTATTTTAACTTCTGATTTTCTGATATTTTGTTGATTTATGTCTGACAAATTATTGTCAGCTAAAATTACAAATTTTTCTATATTTTCAAATATTTTATTATAAAAAATTACTTCTGTTTCGCTTGTATTAATAAAAACGTATAAACTATCATATTCAGTATTTTTTGTCAAAATTTTATATGCTAAATATTTTTCGGGTTTGATATTATTATATTCGGTTTGTTTAAAATCTTTTATAAATAAATCAATCACAATTTCATTTTGCTCGTTAATTTTATTTGCACAAATATAATTATTGCCCGAAGGAGAATAGGCATAATCCAAATAATCCCATTTTCCGGGAGTTTCAATAAGTTTAAAATTTAATTCGGGTGTTGAACTCCATTTTTTCAAATCAAAATTCAAAATTTGTTGTTTATTGAATAAAATTTCCGAATTCCCAAATTGGTCGAAATCCAAATAAAACGGATTATTTTCGGGATTTGCATCTTCTTTATGAATTTCGCCTACAAGGTAAAACCTTTTATTTGCAGGTCCGTTTTTGAAAATAATTTTAAATTCTTCTAATTTTTCAGTTTTAAAAGAATTATATTTTGTTTCGATATAGTTTTGATTTTCATTTCTTAAAAATTCAAAATCAGTAAAATCTCCGTTTCTCAAACATTCAAATTTTCTTCTTATTTTTATTAATCCTTTCACATAATTGAATAAATCTTTAGCATATTTTGAATTTTCATCGGTCAATTTATTCCACCTGAACATATTTGTAAAATCAACGGATTGATATGAGTTTTCATGAAAAAACTTCACTCCTTCTTCTTGTTCGACATAAGCAGAAGTTCGAGTTCTTTTGACTTCGACATCAAAATCGGAAAGCGGTTTTGTTCTCATAATTTCATCTCCGCCGTGCAAAAGTATTTTTCCTTTGGATACAAATAATATTGCGAATGCAAGTTTCATCTGAGCCAATCTTTCAGTTAAACTATTATCATTTTGTGTTAAATTAATTTTGTCCCAAAGCGTGTGTCCGTCGTGTATCGACAAATAATTTATACAATCTGCGACTTTATTTGCAAATAAATTATAAGAATCAAAAAAAATATCGGTATTAAAAGGCAAAAAATCTGTATCGAAATTTTTAAAAGCTCCAATAATTCCTGTTGACATTCTACTTGCTTCAAATTGGTTTCCTTGCACAAATCCTTTAAATTCGCCGTTTCCGGTTGATGAATCTCTAAAAGAATCGTTAAAAACCGAAACATGTAAATCTTCTTCGGGGAAATTATTTTTTGTGAATGCAGAATTTTCTTCAATATCTGTGAAATTCCAAGCTTCGCCGTGCAAAATTAATTCATAAATATTTTTCGGATTATATTCTTTCCCAACTTCTTGTCTTATTTGTCGCATTGTCTCGTGGTCGTGAAAACTCATTAAATCAAACCTAAAACCGTCGATATGATATTCTTTTACGAAATATTTGAGCACATCAATAATAAATTTTCTCACCGATTTTCTTCTCGATTCAAGTGAAGGTCCGGCGCCTGTATGTCCGGAAATTTCTCCGTTTTGATTATGTCTGAAATAACAAGCCGGTGCAATATTTTCAAATGTTTCAACAATATAAGAATGATTAAAAACAACATCGAGAATTACACCTATTCCTTTTTCGTGAAGATTTTTTATAAGTGTTTTAAATTCTTTGATTCTAACAAAAGGATTTTCCGGATTTTGACAATATTTTCCTTCGGGCGTAAAATAATTTAACGGGTCGTAGCCCCAATTATAATTGGATTTTTCCGCAGCTTTTCCCGTGAATTTTCTGTCGGCTTCATTCACGGTGTAACATTTATTTACGGGCATTAATTGAACATGTGTAATTCCCAAATCGACCAAATAATCAATTTTTTGAGAAAATCCGCTAAAAGTTCCTGCAATATTTTCGGCAACAATTCCGGGTTGAATCGTAAAATCACGAACATTTATTTCATAAAAAACAACATCTGTTTCGTCTTTTATATATTTAAAATTTGAATATTCATTTACGAAATTTTCGGGTTTTGCTTTTTCCGAATTTGTATTAATTAAAGCAGATTTTCCAATTTCATCTGTTTCGGAATTAAAAACTGCCATTGATTTTGAGTATGGATCAAGAGCTTGAGTTGTTTTTCCGTAGGCATAAATTAAATATCTGTAATAAATAAATTCTGTTTCCGAATATAAAATTTCTTTTTTATTTGTTTCAAACTCCCAAATTCCTTTATCTTTTCTTTTTGCCGAAAATGTTTTATCTGTTAAAATTTGATTTTGGTTTTTATCGAAAAAAATAATTTCAACTTTTACGGCAGGCGGCGACCAAAGTTTGAATTTGCAAACATTGCCGATAACAGAAAGTCCAAAATTTTCTTCCGAAGAAATATCAAAATAAGAATCAAGGATTTCGTTAATCAACGGGTCAAGAATCACATAAGATTCATCATTATCTATTTTTATTTTATAATTTTTTGTAAAAGTAAAATTGCCTTTTAAAGTAATTTTTCTATCTTGATAAAAAATTTCAAAATTATTTTCAACCAATAAATTAAAATTGTTTTCATAATTTATTGAATATAATTTTATATCTTTAAAATTGATATTTTGATAGAAAAAAACAACAATTTCGTTTAGATTCACGAATAATGCCTTTTCGATAAGCGTGTTTTTAGGATTTACAAACAAATTGTAATCCGAAAGATTTTTAAAATTATGAATCATAAAAAATTGGTTTTAATTGATAAACAAATATATAAATTGCTTTTAGAATAAACAAAATGACCTTATTTTTTAGAAAAACCGGACAAGGCGAACCAATTATTATTTGTCACGGGTTGTACGGAATGTCGGAAAATTGGATTCCGATTGCAAAAGTATTGGGCGAAAATTACGAAGTTTTTCTTCCGGACATGCGCAATCACGGGCTTTCGCCACATGCCGACAGTAATTCGTATTTTGATTTGAGTAATGATATTTTGGAATTGATAAAAAAAAATAATTTGAAAAATGTTATTCTTGCCGGACATTCAATGGGCGGAAAAGCATGTATGCAATTGTGCGTTGAAAACCCCGATATTGTTAAAAAACTTATTGTAATTGATATTTCGCCGATGGGTTATTTGAATTTTAACAGTGAAAACAAAAGCAGACTTAACCACAATAATATTCTGACTTTTATGGCAACTTTTGATTTTTCGAGAATAAAAACAAGAAATGAAATAAACAATCAAATTTTTGAACATTTCAAAGACGAATTCACTCAACAATTTTTAATAAAAAATATTATAAAAGACGAAAATTTAGAATACAGATGGAAAATTAATGCAAAGTTTTTTTGGCAAAATCATTCGGAAATACTTAAAGAAGTAGATTTTAAGAACCAAAAAATTACATGCGAAACATTATTTTTAAAAGGAGAAAATTCAGACTATATTGTTCAGGAAGATATTGATTTTATTAAAGAGCATTTTACAAATGTTGAAATAAAATCTATTAAAAATGCAGGTCACGGAATTCATGCAGAAAATCCGTTTGCTTTAATTTTAGAAATGAAAAATTTTCTGCAAAAATAAAAAGCCGGGTGGTTAGTCCGGCGATTTATCAAAACCCGCAAAAAATATTATGGGTTTGGTGTTTAAGGTTTGGGTTTCCCTGATTGTTTGTTTATGAAAAAAGTTTTAGGTTAAACTTTGTTTTATATGTGATGAAATAAAAAATCAAATTCCATAAAAAATTAATTATTATTTTTCACTCCTTGAGAATTTCCTGCAAAGCGTTCGTAATTTACAAGCCAAGCAGCTGCATTTTTCACGTATCTTCCGGTTCCGGCTTCATCCCACGCAACATATAAACGAGTGAAACCTCCGTCGAGAATTAATCTTTTTCCGTTGTTTTCGTATGTTGCGGCAACTAAATTACCTTCATGTCCGTAAATTAAAGGATTAAGTGCAGTATTTTTTTGAATAGTTGCAATTGTAATTCCTTCATAAATATTTTCTAATCCGGTGGAAATAAGATGACCGGGAGTTAATCCGATATTCGATTTATTTTCGTTAAGTCCCACAACTTCGTTTCCGGGAAGATTTCCAAGCATTTTTGTTCCGATAAGATATTCGGCAACATAATTTGCATCGGCATAATATGGTTCGTTATCGCCCCAAATATAAACTCCGTGTCCGGCGTCGAAAAATTTTTTGATTACTACTAAATGAGCTTCTGTAAGTTTTTGCACGTTGGAAGAAATTAACCAAAGTTGGCAAGATTTTTCGAGCGATTTTTCTAATTCTTCGGGCGACGGCGGATTATCTATATATCTGTAAACCGAAAAACCTTTTTCTTTTAAAGCATTTTTGGGTAAACTAAAATCAAAGCCTTCGCCGGTATAAAAATGAAGAACAGTAATTGTTTCGCCTTCAAAAGCGCCGTCAACAGCTAAATCGTATTTGTTTCCCTGAGCGTTTCCGTGTTTGTCTACATCAACTTTCACTTTCAGAAAAGTTTCCGAATTGTCATTTACAGTTACATCTCTATAAACAGGGTTTCCTTTTTTGTCAACATCAACTTTCACTCTTTGAACCGAGCCTGAATTGCCCGAGATTTTTACTTCTTCGTAAATTGCATTTTGCGACATACAGTCGTTGTAAACTTTCTTTGGTTGCGAAAATGTGCTGACCGAAAAAGCAAATATTACAATGCTTAGCATCCAAAATTTTGCAATAACTTTTTTTGAGAATAGATTTTTCATAAAATTATGATTTAAGGTTTACTATTCAGATGTAGATATTTATCATTTTCCATAAATAAAAAAAGGAAGACAAAAAAATATGTCTTCCTTAATTAATAAAAAAATTGTTTACTTATATTTAAAAAACACTGTCGACAATACTTAGAAATTTACTTAAAATAAAAGGTTTTTTGAGCCAACCTACAACTCCGGCTTCTTTGGCAAATATTTTTTTGTCTTCGTTGTCGTCCGAGCTTAAAATTAATGAAGGTATTTTTGAATAACCCGGAATCATTCTAATATCTTTTATCATTTCAATACCCGATTTATTTGGCATATTGTAATCTGTAATAATTAAATCTATTGTAATTTTTTCATCTAAAGCATATTTAAAACCTTCCAAAGTGCTTTTTGCTACTAATACTTTGTATCCCAAAGAAGTTAATGAATTTTCGATAACAATTGTGTTTGTTTCAAAATCATCAACAACAAGAATTGTTTTAACATCTTTTTCTGATTTTTCGTCTAATCTTTTTTTTATCTTTTCTGAAAAGAAAACTTCGGCTTTAGGATTATTAATAATTGATTTGAAAAGATTATAATTATTACTGAGTTTCAACAAATAACCTTTTGCACCGGCTTCGATAAGTTGGTCAACATATTCGTCGTTTGCAAAAAGCGAAAGTCCGATAATTGTTAAATCCGGATTTTTCTGAAGTGCTTTAATTGTGGTTTCAATACCGCTCATTCCGGGCATTTGAATATCCATAAAAGTTACATCGGGCGAATAATTATCGAGTAATTTCAAATATTCAAAACCTGATGAAGCTTCCGTTACTTCGATATTTCCTAATAAAGAGAAAACATCTTTAATTGTTCTTCTAAAAGAATCATGGTCGTCTACAATCGCAATTTTTTTTAATTCCATATTTTCAAATTAATTACATTGCAAATTTAGACAATCCAAAACTCACAAAAAACAGTAGATTTACGTAATTTATCTACGTAGATTTACGCAGTGTTTTTTTTGTGATTTATTTTTTGTATGTTTATAAAAGATTGTGTGAGCTTAATTGTAAATTAAATGAAAACGAACGAGGAATTAAAAACAGAAATAGATTTTTTAAAGAAATCCAATAAATTATTGGAAGAACAAATAAAAAAATTTAAAAAAGAATCAAAAAAGAAAGAAAAAAAACTTAGAGAAACGTGTGAATTTTATATTGGTAAAATAGCTTTAAAACCCGATGAACTTTTCAAGATTTTTGAAAACATGCCTCAACCTGTTTTAATAACCGAATATGAAACAGGAAAAATAATTTATCTGAATAAACATCTTGAAAACTTAATGGGACATTCTTTTGATGAGGTAAAAGGAAAAACCTCTTTTGAATTGGGCTTAAACAAAAAGCAAATAAGAAATAAAATTATTGAAGGACTTGAAAATGAAGAAACTGCTTGCGTTGTTCCAATATCATTTACAAATAAAAATTTGCAAAAATATCATACATTGATTTATTCTAAATTGATAAATAATAAAAAAGAATTTATTTTATCTATAATTATTGATATTTCGGAAGCACATAAAGTAAAAAAAGAATTAAAAGAAAGTAAAGAATTTTATGAAAATATAATCGACAATACAATTGATGCAATATATGTTTTGTCGAAAAAAGGAAAGATAAAATTTGCTAACAATCAGCACTTTAATGTATTCGGAAGACAAGAAAAAGAAATTATAGATCATTATTTTTACGAATTTATCCCTAAAAAAGAATTACCGGTTTTTTTATCAATATTAAAAAAAGGTTCTTTAGAAAAAGAAATAAGGAACTTTGAGTCAAATATTTACCATAAAAACGGAAGTTTAGTTCCTGTTGAAATAAGCGGAAAACTGGTTAAGTATAATAATAAAAACATAATAATTGCAAATATTACCAACATTTCGGAGAAAAAACTCGCCGAAAATATACTCAAAGAAGACACAAAAAAGTTTCAGCTAATTACAGAATCGGGAATAGATTCATTGTTTATGGTTGATAAAAACGCAAATATAATTTTTGTAAGCAAATCGCAAAAAAACCAATACGGCTGGGTTCCCGAAGAAATTGAAGGTGAAAGTATATTTAAAATTATTTCGCCCGGAAATCTTAATTATTTAAAAGAACAAATGTTGGAAGTATTCAAAGATACGGAAATAAGTTTTGAGTCGGAAATAGTGCATAAAACAGAAGGAAATATTCCTGTAGAAATTAGGGCTAAAACAGTTATTTTCAAAGGAGAAAAAGTTGCCGTTGGAGTAATGAGAAATATTAGCGAAAAAAAATCAGAAGAAAAGAAAAAAGCTGCATTACTTTTAGAAACAATTTCTACCAGAAATTTTTTAAGGTCGATAATTGATTCAACCAAAGACATGATTTTTGCAAAAGACCAATTCGGAAAATATGTTATTGTGAATAAATCATACTCGGAAGCATTTAGCCTTGAGCCGAAAGATTTGATTGATAAAACAGATAATGATTTAATGGAAATATTATTTTGCAGAGCCAAAAATATTGAATTTGGAATTTTTGAACTCCAAAAAATTGGAAATACATTAAAAGAAAGAGAAAAATACACTTCATTCTACAATAAAATAATAATGCCCGACGGTGTTGAGAAAATATTTCAAACCAGCAAAATTAATATTTACACCGAAAATAACATTTTTGAAGCATCAATATTTTTTGCACACGATATAACCAGAATGATAAGAGCTGAAGATGAACTTATTAACATGAATTTGAATTTGGAAAAAATAATAGAAGAAAAAACAAAAAAACTTGTAATTAGCGAAGATAATTTTAGAAAACTTTACGAAAAAAGCTCGGAAGCCAAAATAATTTTCAAAAAAGACGGTAATATTTTGGATATAAATGAAAATGCTTGTCTAATTTTTGGATATACAAAACATGAATTTTTAAAACTTAATGTAAAAAATTTATGGAAAATTGACTCATCGCAAACATTTACAGACACAATAAATTCATATAAAACAATAGAAACAACAATTTACACAAAAGATTCAAAGCAAATTCCTTACGAAACAAGTTTTATAAACGTGAAATATTTCAATGAAAATGCAATTCTTGCTTCCGGAAGAGATATTAGAGAAAGAAAAGAAATTCAGAAAAAAATATTAAATGCTATAACAGAAACCGAAGAAAAAGAAAGAAAAAGATTTGCTGCCGATATTCACGACGGAATTGGCGCAAATTTATCAAGCATTAAAATGTATATAGATTTAATTTTAGAAGAACAAATTCCTAAAGAAGACACAAAAAAATTCTTAGTTTCTATTATTGATATAATAAACGAAGCAGCGAGGCAAGCCAGAGAAATTGCCAATAACATTAAACCTCACGAACTTACAAATTTGGGATTAAAATCGTCTATCGAAAATGTATTTAAAAAAATCATTAAAACCAATAAAATTAAGGCTTTTACCGATATTCAAACAAATGATATTAAACTTAACGAAAATTTTTCATTAACAATTTACAGAATAGTTAATGAACTGATAAACAATTCAATAAAACATTCAAACGCAAAAAATATTTACCTAAATTTATATATTTTGCCCGACAGATTAGAAATGGAATATAAAGACGACGGAGACGGTTTTGATATAGAAAAAATTACTTCGGAAAAACTTGGAAACGGAATTACAAATATCAAAAACAGAATTAAACAAGTGAACGGCGAAATTGACATCTTTTCGGAAATTGGCACCGGAACAGAAATAAAAATTAATGTGAACACTAAAGATTTTATTGAAGAAAATTAATTCTAATTAAAACATTATCATAAATTTACAAACCGATTTTTTCAAAAAAAAGATGTATAAACATAAAGTGATTATTGTTGACGACCACCATATTTTTAGAGACGGACTAAAACTTTCTCTCGGTACAATCAAAAGTATTGAAGTTGTTAACGAAGCAAAATGTGCAACAGAATTCTTAAATATTATAAAAAATACTAAAATTGATATTGCTTTTATGGATATCAGAATGCCCGATATGAACGGAATTGAAGCTACTATTGAAGCTCTTAAAATTTCTCCCGACTTGAAAATAATTATTATGTCATCTTATGACGACATTGAAATTATTAACAACGCAATTATTGCCGGAACTTACGGTTATTTATTAAAAAATGCCGATTATAAAGATATTATTAACGCAATAGAAACAGTGTCGAAAGGTAAAAAATATTTTTCTCACGAAATTATAGAAAATATTACTTCACAAATTATTGACGAAAACAATAAAAAATCCGAATCAGAAAACACTCCCAATTATAATCTTACTTTCAGAGAAACTCAAGTGCTTAAAGAACTTTGCAACGGCGATGATTCAAAACTAATTGCAAAAAAACTTAATATCAGCGAACGTACAGTCGAAAAACATATTCAAAATATTTTGTCAAAAACAAACATTCACACCACAACAAAACTTATAGTATTTTGTCTTAAAAACAAACTTGTTTAAACAGAATTATATTGATTTCATTTCCGAAATTATTTTTAAAATATCACCCGAATTAAATATCGAACTTCCTGCAACAAAAGCAACAGCTCCTGCTTTTTTTAATTTTGAGATATTTAATAAATCAACTCCGCCGTCGACTTCAATTATTGCTTTTGAATTTTTATCGGTAATAAGATTTTTCAATTTCTCGATTTTTGAATAAGTATTTTCAATGAATTTTTGACCGCCAAAACCCGGATTTACAGACATTATCAATACTAAATCCAAATCAAAAATAATATCTTCCAAAAAAGAAACCGGAGTGTGCGGATTTAATGAAACACCGGCTTGCATTCCGGCTGATTTTATATATTGAATTGTTCTGTGTAAATGCGAGCAAGCTTCAAAATGAACGGTTAAAATGTTGGCTCCGGCATTTTTAAATTCGTTGATATATTTCTCGGGCTCAACAATCATCAAATGAACATCAAGCGGTTTTTTAGCATATTTTTTTATAGCTTTTATTACCGGAAAACCGAATGAAATGTTTGGAACAAATCTTCCGTCCATAATATCCAAATGAAACCAATCGGCATCACTTTGGTTTATAATATCTATATCTTTTTTTAGATTTGAAAAATCGGCCGATAAAAACGACGGCGAAATTATTGTGTTTGCCATTTTATATTGTTTTAGGCAAAATTAGTAATTTAATTTGAAAATGGGCCAATTTGAAAATGTGAGAATTTGAAAATGTGAGAATTTTTAAATAAATTTAAAAAAAACATACGAGTTCACAAAAAAAAATAATATAAGATATTAATTAATAGATATTAATGTTTTTTTCATTTCCACATTAGCATATTTTCACATTTTCAAATTTTCAAATTAATAAAAGACACGAAGGCACAAAGAAAAAACATTTATTTTCATTTCCACATTAGCATATTTTCACATTTTCACATTTTCAAATTCTCACATTTTCAAATTTTCACATTTTCACATTTTCAAATTCTCACATTTTCTCATTTTCACATTTTCACATTTCCACATTTTCACATTTCCACATTTTCACATTTTCACATTTTCACATTTTCAAATTCTCACATTTTCACATTTTCACATTTTCACATTTTCACATTTTCAAATTTTCACATTTTCAAATTTTCACATTTTCAAATTTTCAAATTCTCACATTTTCACATTTTCACATTTTCACATTTTCAAATTTTCACATTTTCAAATTTTCACATTTTCAAATT